>CAMGDO010000141.1 GCA_946042585.1 uncultured Clostridia bacterium | reverse complement strand
GCGGTGTTGATCAGCGGAATGAGCAGCGAAAGCAGCGGGCCGGACAGGGCATGCCCGGAAAAGCAGGCGCCAATCATCGTGGGCGCCCAGGTCGTCACCCCGTCGCGCGCAAAGCCGGTGGCGAAATTGCCGATAAAGATGAGCCATAGCCCTGTGCCCAGCAGGAGCTTTTTGAGAGGCATGGGCGGCTTGCTTTCCGCCTGCGCGGTGGAAGGCGTGCGGTTGCGCAGCATCGTCGCGGCAAAGACAGCGGTCAGAAGAAGAATCCCCGCGGGAATCAGAAAGGACAGATGCCAGCTGAACAGCGCCGCCATGACGCCGGAAATCAGCCAGGCGCAGAAATGTCCGGCGACAAAGCACAGGCACATGGCAAAGGACACAAGCTCGCGCTTCTTTCCCTCAAACCATACGGCGATGAGGCGCACGATGGGCGTCCAGAGCATCGACTGCGCCGCGCCGTTGAGCGCCCATAAAAGCAGCATCTGCCAGTATTGCGCGGACAGACCGAAAAGCAGATTGCACAGCGCGGAAAGCAAAAGACCCAGGGTGATGTGCCAGCGCGGATTCATCCGGTCTGCCATGGCGCCGTTGACAAACTGCCCGGAGGCGTACACGATGGCAAAGCAGGTCTGTATCAGCCCGCCCTGCGTGTCGCTCAGCTGCAGCGAGGCGGTCAGATTCGGCAGCGCCGCAGAAAGATTCAGCCGCGCGGTGTATGCGAACAGATACGAAAAGAAGCATCCGGCAAAAATGCATTTTTCCTGCCTGGAAAACCTGGATGCAGACAGATGCATGGCGCTCAGGTCCTTTGCTCTTTTGTTGATTGGCGGGGGATTATTCATCCAGGGCGAAAATCTGATCCAGCAGGCTGCCGTCGCGGTATTCGACGACGCCCACAACACGATGGCCGTGCGGCAGAACGGCAGGCGTTCCCGTGATGCGCCGCGCCATATCGCGCAGCGCATGAATATCATACACCGGCAGGTGCGCAGCGACAAGTGCGTCGCGCAGCTCCCTGCGCGCGGGATGAACGGCAATGCCGCGCTGTGTGACGAGTACATCCACCGTGCTGCCGGGGGTGGAAATGCAGCCCACGCGATCGACCACGATGGGCAGTCTCGCGCGCATCAGCGGCGCGACGATCATGGTCAGCTGTGCGCCCGCTGCGGTGTCGCTGTGACCGCCGGAGCCGCCCAGAATGACGCCGGAGGAATCGGTGTGGACATTGACGTTGAAATCGACGTCGATTTCCGTGGCGCCCAGCACCACGCAGCTGAGCTGATCCACCGCCGAGCCGCGGGCGATAGGGGCGGCATAGCGCAGGGCCGGGATTTCCTGATGCGCGGGGTTATCCCGGATGGAAGCCACCGCGCGAAGATCAAAGCACTGAACATCAAGCAGCGAGCGGACATAGCCGTTTTCCAGCATGTCGACCATGGCGCCCGTGATGCCGCCCATGCCAAAGCCGGCGGTGATGCCGCGCGCGCGCAGAAGGGGCTTCAAATACTCGGTTACGGCCAGCGAAGCGCCGCCCGCGCCTGTCTGGAAGGAAAAGCCCTCCTGCAAAAGCCCGGAAGATGCCATCACCTGCGCGGCGTATTCGGCAATGCGCAGACCTACCGGGTCGCGGGTGACGCTGGTGGTGCCCGAAACGATGCCGCCCGGGTCGCCGATGCAGGGCACCTGCACAACATAATCCACCTGGGTTTCATCAATGGATGCGGGCGCGGCGGGATAGGGGACAAGGTGATCAGTGATGGCCACCACGCAGTCGGCATAGCGGGCGTCCGTAAAGGCATAGCCCAGCGAGCCGCATGCCGCAGGGCCGTACAGGCCATTGAGATTGCCCGCGCAGTCGGCGCAGGGCGCGGCGATGAAGGCGATGTCAATATGCACACGACCGGAAGCAATAGCCTGCGCGCGGCCGCCATGGCTGCGGAAAACCACCGGGCGAGCAAGCAAAGCGTGCGATATGGCGTCTGCCACGGGACCGGACATATAGGCGGTTTCGATGCCGGTGACCACGCCCGATTGAATGTGGCCGATGAGCGGCGCGTGTACGGGGAAAATGGAGCTGGCCTGCAGCGTCAGGTTCTTTATGCCCATGGCGGCGGCTTCGTCCAGCACCATGTTCAGCACATGGTCGCCATTGCGCAGGTGATGATGGAAGGACACCGTCATGCCGCTGGTCAGCCCGGCGGCTTCCAGCGCGCTGCGCAGGGTGCTTTTGAGCTTTGTCACAGTTCGTCCACCTCCATGTTCAGCGCGTGCGCCATCTGAAGCGTCTGCCGGGCGCGCTCCACGATGGGCTTGTCAATCATCTTGCCGCGCAGCGATACGGCGCCGCGGCCAAGCCGCTGGGCTTCTTCAATCACATCCAGCACCTGCCGGGCATAGCGCACCTCGGCGGCGGTGGGACTGAAGGCGGCATTGATGCCCGCAATGTGGCGCGGAGAAATGGCGGCTTTGCCCGAAAAGCCCAGCGCACGGGCGGCTTGTGCGTCGTTAAGCAGCCCATCTACGTCATTGACATCGGTGAAGGGGGTATCAAAGGCGTCAATACCGGCGGCGCGCGCAGCATTGACAATGCGGCTGCGGGCATAGGCGATTTCGCCGCTTTCCCTGCTGCGGATTGCGCGAAGATCGGCGGTGTAGTCCTCCGCGCCCAGCATCAGCGCGCGCACACGCGGCGCGCGGGCAATGGCATAGGCGTTTTCAATGCCGCAGGCGGTTTCAATCAGCGCAAGCAGCCTGGTTACGCCTTCTTCCACACCGTTTTTTCGCTCAATTTCCCGCAGCATCTGATCCAGCGCGCGGATGTCGCCCTCGCCTGCCACCTTGGTGGGCATGATGAAGGCGGGGCGCAGCGGAACAATGGTTTCCAGATCCTCGCGGCAGAAAGCGGTGTCCAGAGGATTGATGCGGATGATGAGTGCCTGCACCGCATACTGCAGGGTGCGCACGGCATTGCGCACGAGAATGCGGGCAGCGTCCTTCTGATCGGGCGCGACGGCGTCCTCCAGATCCAGAATGATGCCGTCTGCCCGGTGAATATCAGCGTTGAGCAGCATGGCGGGGCTGTTTCCCGGCACAAACAGAAGGGAGCGCAGCATGGTCATTCCTCCTTTGCGGCGCGTCTGAGGGCTGTTTCACAGCGGGCGCGCAGCACGCAGTCCACAGCGCCGCGATCCTCCACCGTGATGATTGCGCCCGTCACCTCAAGCTCCCGGAGCACATCACGAACGGAGGCTTCAATCTGTGCGCCGAATTGCCGGAGCACGACGGACTGAATGCTGATTTGCAGCCCGTCGCCCGGTGCGACGGTGATCAGCGCGTCGCTGGATTCCAGAGTGCCGCAGGCGGCAGTGCGAATGATGTTCATGGCGTTTCCTCCTTCAGATAGGGCCATACGGCGGGGGGCGTCAGACGGCGCGCAGCGCAGAGATCGCCTGCCTGCAAGAGCTCGCGCACGCGCGAGGCGCTGACGACGCGTCCCTCCTGCGCAAGGCGCGGAATGATGTGCATTTTCACGCCGCGTGCGGGCAGCACCTCGCACAGCGCATCGTTGTAGACGCTTGTGGCTGGGCTGAGCGGTTCCTCTCCGGCAAAGCGGTGCGTGATGCCCAGCGCGGGGGCGATATGCTCTGCAAACAGCGCGGCGTCCAGACCGGCCTGAATGCGCGTGCGGTCGTCGTTTTCATTCAGAAAATACATGGGAAAGGTGACGTGGGAGATGATATACTCGCTGCCGGGATGAACCACGGCATTGGGCAGAGCCGCTGCCGCCGCGCGCAGCATGACCTCGCGTGAGGCGGCGGAAAACAGCGTATTCTCTTCCTTCAGCGCGAACAGGTGCAGATGATCGACCCTGTGCGCGGCATATTCCATCAGATGCATATGGCCCAGCGTGAGGGGATCGCCCTTCAGGACGATGGCGCCGCTGACGCCCGGAAGCGGCTGAAGGGCGGACAGATATTTCTGTAGCCCGCCGCCGCGTTCCATCAGCGATGCGCCGCCATAAGCGCACAGCGGTACAAAGCCCAGAGATGAAAACAGCGGCGTCCTGTCTGTCCTGGTGAACAGAAACAGATGCGTGCGGCCGCGCCGGGCGGCTTCGCCAATCAATAGTGACACGACCCGGGCAATCAGTCCTTCGCCGCGGTGCGCCTCGCTGC
>CAMGDO010000140.1 GCA_946042585.1 uncultured Clostridia bacterium | reverse complement strand
GATTCCTCTACGTCTCGTGGGCTCGGAGATGTGTATAAGAGACAGGTGCTGAGCATGTACTGGTGCCTGCTGGCTATTCTGACGCTGGCGACCAGCGTGTCCTCGCGCGACAATACCCTGATGGATTATATCGCCAACAGCAACCGGAACATGCTGGGGCTGATCAACAACACATCCTATGGCGCATATCTGGTGGGCGCATATAATCTGCGCGCCTTCTATTCGGGGCAGCTGGCAGGCGGCGGGCTGCTGGGCATGCTGCTGGCCTGGCCGCTGTATCAGGTGTTTGATATCGTGGGTGCGGTGGTGCTTTTGATCGGTATAGAGGGCATTTTGCTGCTGGTATTGTTCCGGGTCAATCTGGCAGTCATTCTGAAAAACGCCAGCGACCGCCGCCATGCGCAGCACCCGGCGGCGCAGCGCGTGCCGCAGACGCCGCAGGAGCCGCAGACCGGGGCGCTGCCGCCCGAGCATCCCGTGCATCAGCATACCCCCGAGCCGATTATTCAGCCGCAGACGGTGCATTATACCGCCACCACCTATGTGCAGGATGAACCGGAGGAAAGCTATCTGGTGCAGGACGACGCGCCAGCCTATTCCGGGCGAGGGGAGCGTGCCCGGCGCGGTTTTGTGGCGGTGGAGCCCGGCGTGCTGCACGAGGAGCATATTCCGGTGGATGACAGCTATGCGCCGCCCGAGGAGATACGCCGCCCGCGCAAAAAGCGCACGCAGGAAAAAACAGAGCCGGAGCGGAGCGCGGCAGCTGCCATGGATACGCAGAAGCGCGCGCCGGAGACGCCGCCTGCAAGGGAGATGCCTGCTGCGCCTGCGCAGATGGAAGAAGAGGACGTGCCCTGGTTTGATGAAGCGCCCGCGCCTGCCGCGCAGACTGAAGCCGTGCCGGAAAAGGCAGCGCAGACGCCTGCCCGCCGCACCACCGTGCGCAGCAGCCGGCATGTTTCGGGCGAGGTCAAACAGGTGTTTACCGATCCTGCCGTGCCGCTGACAGGCGAACGGATTCCCATTCAATCGTATGGCACAAGCGCCGGGAAAACGGATCCCCTGGCTGCCAAGCATACGGCTGCGCCGATTGCCGCAGTGGAGGGCGAGTATCATGCGCCGCCTTTGTATATGCTCAAGGATCCTGAAAAAAAGCTGGTGCACAACGAGGCGGAGGATCATGAGCGCGCCGAGGTGCTGGAGCGCACGCTGCATTCGTTCAATATCGACGCGCAGGTGGTGCGCGTGCTGCACGGCCCTACGATCACGCGGTTTGCGCTGCAGCTGGCTGAGGGCGTGAATGTGAACAGGCTGGGCAGCGTAGCCAACAACCTGGCGCTGGCGCTGAAGGCGAATGGCGTGCTGTTTGAGATTCCCATTGCAGGCACCTCGCTGGTGGGCGTGGAAGTGCCCAATCAGCACAAGACCATTGTGCGGCTCAAGGAGGTGCTCTCCAGCGAGGCTATGCGCGCCAATCCTTCACCGACTCTGGTGGCGCTGGGCATGGATATTGCGGGCGAACCGGTGCTGTGCGATCTGTCGCAGATGCCGCATCTGCTGGTGGCAGGCGCCACGGGCAGCGGTAAATCGGTGTGCATCAACACCATTATTCAGAGTATTCTCTATCGCGCCACCCCGCAGCAGGTGCGTCTGCTGATGATTGACCCCAAAATGGTGGAGCTGCAGCCCTACAACGGGATTCCTCACCTGCTGACCGAAGTGGTGGTGGACCCCAAGCGCGCGGCGGCCTCGCTGGACTGGCTGGTGCAGGAAATGGAGGATCGCTATCGCCGCATCCAGAAGGCTTTTGTGCGCAATATTGAGAAATACAACGAAAAAGTGACGGACGAGTCGGAGAAAATGCCGGCGATTGTGGCGATCATCGATGAGTTCAGCGATCTGATGATCCAGTGCCGCAAGGACATCGAGGATTCCATCCAGCGGCTGGCAGCCAAGGCGCGCGCCGCGGGTATCTATCTGGTGGTGGCCACGCAGCGCCCCTCGGTCGATGTGATTACGGGCGTCATCAAGGCCAACATTCCCAGCCGCATTGCCTTTGCCGTGGCCAATAATGCCGACAGCCGCACCATCATCGATGCGGTGGGCGCGGAAAAGCTGCTGGGCAAGGGCGATATGCTCTATCATCCCGCTTCCAAAACCAAGCCGGTTCGTGTGCAGGGCTGCTTTGTGTCCGATGATGAAGTGACCGAAATCACAGATTATCTGCGGGCGCACAATGAATCCAACTATGACGAGCGCGTGGACGAGCATATGGAGCAGCGCGTTGCGGAGCAGGAAAAGGCGCAGGCGGCGCAGGAGCATGAGGACGAGCCGGAGTATCAGGCCAATACCGAAAACGAACTGCTGCAGCGCGCCATCGAAATGGCGGTAGAGAGCGGGCAGATGTCCATCAGCATGCTGCGCAGAAGGCTGGGTCTTGGGCATTCGCGCGCCGGCAAACTGGTGGATACCATGGCGGACATGGGCATCATTTCCAGCGAAGAGGGCCCCAAGCCCCGCCGCACGCTGATCACCCGCGAGGATTATGCCCGCATGCAGGCGGAGATTGCCGACGAATAAAAACAATATGCAAAAGAGCTGCCCGAGAGCAGCTCTTTTTCGTATGCAGAGGATTATGTATCATGCTTGCGCAGTACAATGGCGATGAAATTGAGATACTTTCCGCCGCCGGCGTTCATGGCTTTTCTGTCGCCGATGGCATATTCATTGTTCTGCTTCAGCCAGTCATTCCAGACTTCTTCATTGCTTTCCATTTCGCGCACCGATATCACTTCGGCGCCCTTGCACTGCTGCACGATGCCTGTCCAGTAATCCAGATCGTGCATATAGTCAAGCTGTTCCGGCGTCCAGGACAGAAGAAGCTCAGGCGGCAGATGGTCGTGACAGTCCTTTTTCATGCCGGGGATAGTGATATAGATGTATCCGCCCTTCTTGACAAAGGGAAGCAGCCTGTCATCCAGATAATGCGCGTCGCGTCCGAAATAATTGTAGGAATCGGTGCTGACAACGGCGTCAAAGAATTCCTTCTCAAAGGGCAGATCCAGGGCGTCGGCGCGCACAGGGATAATCTGCTGCGGGGAAAGCCCCATCTGATCAAAGAATCGGCGGTTTTCCTCCGGATCGCTCCACAGATCCGCAGCGTAGACAGTGAAGCCGTATTCTTTGGCAAGAAATACGCTGGTCAGCCCCTGTCCGCTGCCCAGATCGCACACCACTGCGCCATCCGGAATCCGATGCTCAGAAAGCAGTTCCTCCTCCAGCTTCACGGGATTTGGCCCCATGATCTTTTCCTGCAGGGCAGGCGTATTGTACTTTTCACTTCTGATGTATTCCATGGCGTTTACTCCTTTTCTGATACGGAAGGTTCTGTTTCCGTATGGCAATCAATTCTGGCATACTCTGCAAAGAAGGCCTCGATGTGACGCGACAGCCGCTCCTGCAGCTTTCTGTGGTCGGCGCAGTGATCCGCCACCTGTATGAGCCAGAACACCGGCGCATAATAGGCGCCTGCAAGCAGCTCGGGGTCCGCCTCGCGCAGTGTGCCGTCCAGAATCATTTCCCGAAAGACGTCTTTCATATAGGCGGCGGGTCCGGATACGATGCACTGGCTGTAGAGCGCTGCCATTTCGGCATTGCGGTATTGCTCCAGCGCCAGCATTCTCCGAAAATCGGATGCGAAAGCATCCTGTGTCCAGAAGGAAAACTGTGCCAGTGTGAATGCGCGGATGCTTTGGATGGAAACGGCCCGATAGGCTGCGGGTGCGGCTGCATAGGTGTCCTCCGGCACCTGATACTGCCTGGATCGCGCGGCGTCGAGCTGATACATTTTTTCCACAATCCGGTCAAAAATATCGCGCTTGCTTTTGTAATGCCTGTACAGCGCGCCCTTGGTGATGCCCAGCTGCCCGGCAATGGCGCTGACCGAGACCGCTTCATAGCCGTCTGAAGCAAACAGATGCAGCGCTGTGATCAGAATTCTTTCTTTGGTGTCGCTCACGGGTCTGCCTCCTTGTGTAAACGGGGGTTCACTGCACATTATAGTAAACGAGCGTTTACTTGTCAACGGGCGGAGCGATGATTGGGGCGCGATTTTTCGCATTTTGCGGGGGCGCGCTCTTTTCAGGCTTCTTTTTTTATGTTATAATGATAAATCACAGGGAG
>CAMGDO010000139.1 GCA_946042585.1 uncultured Clostridia bacterium | reverse complement strand
CTTCAGGGGGCGCAGACGTCAAAAAGCTGCTCCATGCCATATAAGCCGGGTGGGCGCTTCAGCAGCCAGCTGGCGGCGTCCAGCGCGCCGTGAGCAAATACTGCCCGGCTTTCAGCGGTGTGCGTCAGCGTCAGATGCTCCTCCTGCCCCATCAGTTTCACTTCATGTATGCCGCAGATGGTGCCGCCGCGAACGGCGTGCACAACGTCAATGGGTGCGCATTGCATCAGTTTCAGCGCCGTGCCGCTGGGGGCATCGCGCTTTTCACGGTGATGATATTCCATTAACGCGCTGTTCCATGTGGGCAGCATGGCACAGGCTTTTTGCACAAGGCACAGGAGGGCATGAATGCCGGGGCTGAAATTGGCGCTTTGAAAAACGGGCAGGTGCTGCGCCGCCTGCGCGATGGCGTTTTGCTGCGCCGCGTCATAGCCGGTGGTGCCAATCACCAGCGGAAGACCTCGGGAGAGTGCGCAATCAAGCGTCCTTTGCAGATACTCCGGACGGGAAAAATCCATCACGATGTCTGCGCTTTCCCATGGAGAGAGGACAAAGCCATGCTGTGGTGCGAGGAGGGCGATTTGCTGTTCCATGCGTCCCAGCGTGCCGGTGAGATACAGACGCTTCATTGCGGCATCCATCCTTCCTGAATCAGAATGCTGCGCAGCATCAGCGCGTTGCGCGGCTGCATGGAAATCAGCGGCGGCCGCACGGTGTCCTCGCAGAGTTTCATCATATGAAGCGCCGTCTTGACGGGAATGGGACTGACCTCGCAAAAGAGCGCGTGAATCAGCGGCATAAGCGCCTGATGACTGGCGTTGGCTGTGCGCACGCTGCCCTTTTTCATGGCGGCGTACAGATGTACGACGGATTGCGGACAGATATTGGAGAGCACGGAGATAAGCCCCGACGCACCCAGCTGCAGCGCAGGGGCGTTGAAGGAGTCGTTTCCGCAGTATAGCGGCAGAGGGGAGACGCGCAGCAATTCAGACAGCTGCCCCAGATCGCTCCCCGCTTCTTTTATGCCGATAATTCGCGGCTGGCGGGAAAGCGCCTGAACGGTTGCGGGGAGCATATTGAGCCCTGTGCGGCCGGGCACATTGTAAAGAATCACCGGCAGGGGGCTTTCCTTTGTAATGCGGGAAAAATACGCAATCAGACCATCCTGGGTGGTTTTGTTGTAATACGGTGTAACACACAGCTGCGCCCGCGCGCCGAGCGAATGGGCAAGCTGCGCGCGGCTGATGGTTTTGCTTAGATTATTGGTGCCCGTACCGGCAATGACAAGTGCGCGGCTGCCTGCACGCTGAACGGTGCGTTCCACGACGGCGCGCCATTCCTCATCGCTCAGCGCGCTTGGTTCGCCAGTGGTACCGCAGGCCAGAAGCGCATCGACGCCTGCATCCAGCTGCCGGTCAATCAGACGGTCGAGCGCGTCCAAATCTACGCTGTCTCCCGAAAACGGTGTGACCAGCGCCGTGCATACGCCTGTAAAGATGGGCTGCATAGAAAAACCTCCGCACAGATGGGATACCGTCAGTATACCCAAAGTGCGGAGAAAAACACGCTTCAGCGCGCGTGGCGTGGGTGCGATGTGCGCCTGAAGCGCAGGGCGCGATGCAACGTAAGCCGGGTTTTTTGCCAAAGCGTCAGCAGATCGGTCAGCGAGATACAGGCTTTTCGCGCATCGGATATGGCGCTGCGTGCAGGCGTATGACGACCGTATCGCATCGCGCTGACGGCGCTGGCGACGGATGCCAGATCAGCGCCCAGCGTGCGCTGGATGCGCTGGGCATAGCTCAGCGGCGTTTCGCCATATGCAATCGGATGCCCCAGCATACGCGCACAGTCACATATGGCATCCCACAAAATCATCAGCGCTTTTTCATCATTGCCTGCATGCGCGGCGCAGTAAACAGGCTCTGTGACGCGGATGCGCACGGCAAGCAGAACAATGGCAGCCAGCAGCAAGAGAAGGAGCAGCCAGGGATTTCTATTGTTGGAGGGACTGTCCGGGCTGTCGGACGCATCGGGCGGCGCGGGCGTATTGGTGTCTTCGGGTGAGGACGCATCAGGGAGCGGAGTCGGCGTGGGCGATTCTTCCGGCTGGCTGGAGGGCTGAGGCGGCTCGGAGGGAGAGGGCGAGGGAGAAGGCGACGGCGCGGGAGAGGGCGAGGGCGATGGATCGGAAGCATCCGGCAGATTTTCGTCGGATTGACCGCTGTGATCCTGTTCGCCATAGCCGGGCGTTGCGTCAAAGACGACCCAGCCCACGCCATTCAGATATACTTCTGTCCATGCATGCGCGTTCTCACCGGTGACGATGGAGACGCCGTCGGCAGTAGGGGAAACAATATAGCCCTCGACATATCGCGCCGGCAGACCGGCCATGCGGCACAGAATGGTCATGGCAGAGGCAAAATAGGTGCAATAGCCCTTTTGCTCGGCCAGCAAAAACCATGCGACGAAATCGACATCCGAAGGCGGCTCCTGCACATTCAGGGTGTATGGATAGGTGCGGCGCAGATAATCACGCAGCGCAGTGGCCTTTTGCCATGGCGTGGAAAGCTGAGCGGTAACGGACGCGGCAATATCATAGATTTCCTGCTGCATGTGCGCAGGCACGGCGGTGTATTGGGAAACGGCGGCAGCATAGGCAGGGTCGTTCACAAAAGCGTTTTGCGACGCCAAAGCCGCCATGCCTTCGTCCGTTGCTTTCATGGAAAGATAGGACACGGAATATGCATTGGGCGGCTGCAGATTGCGTGTGATAAAGATTTCGCTGCCGGTGTTGAAATATGCGACCATCCGCTCGCCCAGCGTGAGCGTGCGAATGCGCTGCGGCGTAAACAGGGTGGAAGCGCTGACGGAAAGCGAGACGACCTCCACCATGCGCTCTTCCTGGCTGCCGGAAAGAGGATAGTCAGACTGTGTGATTTCCCTGCGCAGGGAACGGAACTGGCTGCTGTTCCAGCCATAGCGCCTGGCGCTGATGCTGTCATACCATGCAGCGCCTGTGTAGGCATCCAGAATGGCGCCGCGCAGATATACGGTCTCATCAGTCTGCACCTGCAATACGGCGCGATCGCTGGGTTCGGGCGCTCCGCCCAGACGTTGCTGTCCCAGCGGCATCCAGCCGTCAGAGGCCAGGGTGTAGCGCGTGCGCTGTTCCTGAAAGAAGAAATGATCGTCGATCATTTCGTGCAGACGGTTGGCCCAGTCGGAAAGCGTTTTGGAGGTGACGCCTTCCGGTGGTGCAAGCCAAACGGCGAGCAACAGCAAAAGGGCAGATACGGCAAATGCCGAACGCGGCAGATGGCGGACAAAGCCGGTGAGACTCGTTTGCGCATGCGCGTGAGACGAAACCATGAAGAGAAAGACGCCGGGAAGCAAAGGCAGCATATAAAGGCTCAGACCGTGCAAGCCACTGACCCATATCACGGAAAGAAACATGGCAAGCAGCACCAGAACGGCAGTCAGCGTGGTGTCCGGCTGGGCAATCATTACGCACAGAAACGTCAGAAACACAGCCAGAAACAGGCACAGCTGATCCGCATACAAAAGGAGTGCGGAATCCACGCCGTCAGAATAGGCAATCAGCGCGCGGACAAGATTGACCGCCGTGCGAAACAGACCGGAGGAGGAGAATAGATAAAGCACTGCCTGGGATAACAGCAGCACAAGAAAAACACAGGGAAGCACCCAGCGGCGCAAACGCAGCATGGTGATGCTCAGCGCAGTCAGTGCGCACGCGATGATATATACGGGCAGCATGTGCGCAAAGCCAAGCCCGGCAAGCACGGGCATGCCGAGCCCTGTTGCAAACAGAAAACCAATCAGCGCATTGAGCGCGTGAGAAAAAAAGCGTTCAGGCAGGCGTGACATAGCATACCTCCACCAGGCATTGCTGCAGCTGGGCAACATACGGCCTGTCCTCGCTTCTGTCGGGTGTGCGGGTGATCAGATAAACGCGGGCGGCAGGCCCCATTCTCCGGATGTGCTTTACGCCCTCCACAATGCCGGCGTTCAGCCGGGTGGTGATGATCACGGTAGCGCCGGTGCGGCGCATGCGGCGAAGCTCCAGATGCAGAACGCGCGAAAATTCCACGCCGCCCAGAAAAGGCTGGCGCGACAAAAGCTCCTGCAGTATTTCGGCGTGTCCTGAACGGTCAGACAGAAACTCGC
>CAMGDO010000138.1 GCA_946042585.1 uncultured Clostridia bacterium | reverse complement strand
TCTCTGCGGCTGTGTATATTGCCAATCGTATCATGACCGAGGGACAGCCTGCTGTGGATGATTATATGAAGTTCCTCAGCGCCGGCGGCAGCGTGCCGCCGCTTGACGCGCTGCGTCTGGCGGGCGTGGACATGGAGAATCCCGCCACTGTGCAGGATGCGCTCAAGGTGTTTGCGCAGACCGTCGATCTGCTGGAGGAATTGCTGTAATGGCTGTGATGCTGGGACTGGATGCGCAGGATGCGGCGGCGTTTGTATCGCAGAAGCTCGACTGGAAGCGTTTCCGGGAGCTGCGCTTTGAAATGGAGCGGCTGTGCCGCGCGATGGTGGACGCGCAGGTGGGCTATCTGCATGCCTGCGGCGCGCTGGATGACAGCGGCGATACGGGTGAAGGGGAATACGACGAGGATGAAGCGGTGGAATTCATTCTGGAGCGGCTGTGCGCGCAGTTTTTGGATGATGACGAGCGCGCGGTGAAATACTGCGAGCTGATCAATGATTTTCTGCCGGTGTTTGATGATTATCTGATGTCTGCCGGTTTGCTGAGCCTGTGAGCGCAGAGGAGGTTGGGCGCATATGTATCCGATTCCGGACCATCTGAAATCCTGTTTTGTTCCCGTTGGTGATGATAACAGCGAAATGCGCGTGACGGGCGCCATTCGCTGTGCCTGCGGGGGATTGCTCTTTACCCCGTATATCAACGAAGCGGGCACGGTGGCGGCGCTGCGCTGTCCTAAGTGCGGAGAAAAGCTGCTGTTGTTTCATGCGGCGCGCCATGGCTGGGATGCGTTTGTGGCAAAGGCGGATTATCTCTATGATGTTTCGGGCAAACTGCATGCATATGACGCCTGCCCGCAGTGTCAGGCCAGAACGCCCTTTGCGATTCGGGCGACAATCACTTCCTTTGGCCGGCAGGACTTCATTGACGAGAGCGAACTGGAGGATGACAGCGGGAAAAAGCTGCGCGAGGAGGATTGGGTCAATGCCTTCTCTTCGTTCAGGCTGGATGTGGTGTGCCCGGCGTGTGCACAGACAACGCAGAGCGTGATTGATATTGAGACAGCCTGAAATCCGAAAACAAAATAGCCGGAGAATTTCTCCGGCTTTTTATTTTTCTGTTTGACAGGCGTGGGAGACTATGCTATAATACGTTTGAACAAGTGTTCAAATGTTAAATTGATGGAGGCGGATGGAATGGAGGATATGGAGAAGCGTTTGGCTCAGCAGGAAAGCGAAGCGTCCTTCTGTACCTTTCTGTGCGTGCATCAGCAAACGATTGACGCGGTGCGAAAGACGCTGCCAGATGACGATACGCTCCTGGATGTGAGCGAGCTGTTTAAGGTGCTGGGCGACAGCACGCGCATGAAAATTCTGTTTGTGCTGCTGGTGGCGGAAATGTGCGTGTGCGATTTGTCGCAGATGCTGGGCATGTCCATATCGGCGGTGTCGCATCAGCTGCGCATTCTGCGCCAGGCAAAGCTCGTGCGTTTCCGCCGTGAAGGCAAGACCGTTTTCTATGCGCTGGCGGATGACCATGTGCGCACGCTTCTGTCTCAGGGCATGGAGCATGTGCAGGAAGACGACTGAATACGGGGAGAGGAAAGACAATGAACGACGAGCATATTCATCACCATGATCACGAAGAAGAGCACGAAAAGCAGGCGTGCGGCTGCGGGCACGCGCATCATCATGAGCACGGCGACGGCTGCTGCAGCGGGCATGCGCATCATCATGAGCACGACGACGGCTGCAGCTGCGGGCACAGCCATGGCGGGAGCACGCCCGGCGAGCGCAGGGAGATGCTGGTGCGCATTGTGGTAGGCGTGATGCTGCTGGCGGCGGCGTGGCTGTCGCCGCTGACGGGCATATGGCGGCTGCTGGCATTCCTGATTCCCTATCTGGTGGTAGGGTATGATACCATTCTGTCGGCGCTGCGGGGCATTTGCAGCGGTCATGTGTTTGATGAAAACTTTCTGATGACGGTGGCGTCTCTGGGCGCGCTGTGCATCGGCGATTATCCCGAAGCCGTGGCGGTACTTTTGTTCAATCTGGTGGGCGAGCTGTTTGAGGATACAGCGGTGCAGCGCAGCCGCGGAGCGATTGAAGGGCTGATGAATATTCGCCCCGATCATGCCAATGTGGAACGGGATGGCGCGGTGACTGCCGTAAAGCCGGAGGAAGTGCGCCCGGGTGAAACCATTGTGGTGCGCCCCGGCGAGCGCGTGCCGCTGGACGGCATGGTGCTCAGCGGCGCATCCACGCTGGATACCGCCTCGCTGACGGGCGAAGCGGCGCCGCGCGCCGTGCAGGAGGGCGACAGCGTGATCAGCGGCTGCGTCAATCTGACTGGCGTGCTGCGCGTGAGGACAACGGGCGAATATGCGCAGTCCACCGTGGCGCGCATTCTGGCGCTTGTGGAGGAAGCAGGGGAGCGCAAGGCGCGCACCGAAAGCCTGATTACGCGCTTTGCGCGCTGGTATACGCCGCTGGTATGCGCGCTGGCGCTGCTTGTGTGCATGGTTCCGCCGCTGGTGACGGGCGCGGCATTTTCTGTCTGGCTCAGGCGCGCGCTGCTGTTCCTGGTCATTTCCTGTCCCTGCGCGCTGGTGCTGTCCGTGCCGCTGACATTTTTTGCGGGCATCGGCTGCGCATCGAAAAACGGCATTCTGATCAAGGGATCCAACCTGATGGAAATGCTGTGCAAGTGCGATACCGTGGTGTTTGATAAAACGGGCACGCTCACCAGCGGCGTATTCTCCGTGAGCGAAATCAACGCCGAAGGCATGGAACGGGAGGAGCTTTTGTATCTGGCTGCGCATGCCGAAAGCTGGTCCATGCATCCCATCGCGCAGGCTGTACGCACGGCGTATGGCGGCAAAATCTGCGAAGATGCGGTGCAGGATGTGCATGAGGAAGCCGGACTTGGCGTAGTGGCGCAGGTGTATGGCCGCCGTGTGGCGCTGGGCAATGAGCGGCTGATGAAACGGGAAACGGGTGCGGCGGCGCCCGGCACGGAAGGCACCTGTGTGCATGCCGCCGTGGATGGACGGTATGCCGGGTATATTCTGGTGGAAGACCGGCTGAAGGACAGCGCGGCGCAGAGCATTCAGGAGCTCAGGGCGCAGGGCGTGCGGCGCACGGTGATGCTGACCGGCGATCACAGGGCAGCTGCGGAGCGTGCAGCCCGGCAGGCGGGCGTGGATGAAGTGCGTGCAGAGCTGCTGCCGCAGGATAAGGTGGCATGCGTAGAGGAAATGCTGGCGCAGAAGAAGGAGAACACGGCGGTTATCTTTGTGGGCGACGGTGTGAACGACGCACCGGTACTGGCGCGATCTGACGTGGGCGTGGCGATGGGCGCGCTGGGCTCGGATGCGGCGGTGGAGGCTGCCGATGTGGTGCTGATGGACGACAATCCGGCCAGGCTGCCGCTGGCTATTCGCATTGCCAGGCGCACCTGCGCCATTGCCTGGCAGAATATTGTCTTTGCGCTGGGCGTGAAAGTGCTGATTATGGCGCTGGGCGCCTTGGGGCTTGCGGGCATGTGGGCGGCTGTATTTGCCGATGTGGGCGTATCGGTGATTGCCGTGGCGAATGCGACGCGCGCGATGCGGATCCGTCAGGACAAATAACCCGGGGCGGTAGATTGACACAGTAGGGGCAAGCCGTCTATAATAAAAAGGTTAATTGCCTGTTCGGAAGGATGATTGTGGATGGAAAGCCCGCATGAACTGGGCTCTGCCGCTGAAAAGAAAGCCTTTTATAAGCATACGCTGGCCATTACCGCGCCCATCGCGCTGCAGAATTTCATGGATGCGGCGGTCAGCTCTGCCGATGTGATCATGCTGTCCTTTGTCAGCCAGACGGCGCTTGCGGCGTCTGCGCTGGCAGGACAGGTGCAGTTTGTGCTGCAGATGCTGCTCTTTGGCGTGTCATCGGGCGCGTCGGTGCTGTCCGCCCAGTACTGGGGGAAGGGCGACCGGCGGACGGTTGAGCGCGTGCTGGGGCTGGCGCTGCGCATTGCGGTGCTGGTTGGCATGCTGTTTTCGCTGGCGGGATTTCTTTTGCCGCAGCAGCTGATGCGCATTTTCACTGCGGATCCGCTGTTGATTGCCGAGGGCGCCCGGTATCTACGTGCGGTGGCGGCTGCCTATGTGCTGTCTCTTATACACATCTCCGAGCCCACGAGACG
>CAMGDO010000137.1 GCA_946042585.1 uncultured Clostridia bacterium | reverse complement strand
CTTCTGCAGCAGGCTTCTCGGCGCGCTTTTTGGGCGCAGGCTTCTTCTCTTCAGGTTTCTTTTCTTCAGGCTTTTTCTCCGCAGGCTTCTTTTCCGCGGTTTTCTTCTCGGCAGTCTGCTGCTCCGGAGCGGGGCGGCGCTGCGGCTTCTTTGCGGTCTGCTCCAGAGAATCGGCAAACAGCGAATGCGTATCCAGCACCGAGGCGGGATCCTCCTCCAGCGCCGTCACGCGCACACGCCACGGACGGCTGCCAAACAGGCCAAACAGCCCCTTGCTGCCCTCTTCCACATCTTCCACGGTCACTTCGCCAATCGTCAGCCCCAGCGCTTCCAGACCGGCCTCTATCGCTTCCTCGCGGGTCTTGCCCGTCGCTTCAAAAGACTGCTTCATTATTTTACGTTCCCCTCTCCAGTCGTGGCCGCCTGGGCCAGCGCATCCTTCTTATCCAGATACCTGTTGATAGCAATCGTCTGCACGGTGGCAAAGATGTTGATCGTCACCCAGTACAGCGCAAAGCCAGCGTTGCTGCTCAGGCAGATGAACACAGAGAACAGCGGGAAGAAATACTTCATGAAGGCGTTCATGCCGTTGTTCTGCTGCGTCTGCTGCTGGGCTTCGTTGTTCTGCGTGCCATTGACAAACTTGGTCATCATCCACTGCGTCACGCCGGACATCAGGGGCAGAATCAGAAGGCCGTTGAAATCCTTATACAGCGTCACGGAGAACAGCAGGAAGCTGACATCCTTCCAGCCCTGCACATGCATCGTCTGCGTCACGTAGGCGGGCATCGTCTGCAGCGTAGGCATCAGATAGGTGTTCACCATGTTCTGGATGTTGCGGCTTCCGTCGAAGGTGAAGATTTCTTCAGCCGTCAGTTCCGCAGCCGCAGGCACGGCAGCGCGGATATTGCTGAGCATCACTTCGATCTGCTCGGGGCTGAGCGTATTGAATACATTCTCCCAGGCCGCCTGGGTGGCTGCATAGAGCGCGGAAGCATCCACGGCGATGGTCTTGAAGGGCGAGTCCGCCATGAACACGTTCTTGATCCACAGGAAGCTCTCATACACCGGCGTGCCTTCCTGAAGGAAAATGAAGGTCTGCTCAATCAGCTTTTCATTGGCCACATCGCGCATGGCGTAGAACATGCAGAACAGGATGGGCCACTGCAGCAGCAGCGGCAGACAGCCCGACATCGGGTTATAATGCTCCTTTTTCATCAGCTCAGCCTGCTTCTGCTGCAGCTTCTGCTGATCATTGGCATATTTCTTCTGCAGCTCCTGCAGCTTGGGCTGAATCGCATTCATCTTGCGCATGCCCTTGCGGGATTTGACTTCAAAGGGCATCAGCACAAGGCGCACAAGCACGGTGAAGATGATCACCGCGATGCCGTAGTTGTTCACAATACCGTAGATCCACTCAAGGATATTTCTCAGTATACCCGTCATTGTTTACGTTTCGTCCTTCCTGATGATGGTGTCCAGGCGCTGGGGAACGGGGTCATACCCGCCCTTCGCGAAAGGATGACAGCGCAGAATTCTTTTCGCCGCGAGATACCCGCCGTATGCCGCGCCGTAGCGCTCCACGGCAATTTGGGCATATTCCGAGCAGGTGGGCGTATATCTGCACGCAGGCGGCAGGAGCGGACTGACATTCCGCTTGTAGAAGCGCAAAGATGCGAGAATGATTCGCTTCAAAACTGCTGCCACCTCAGTCCTATGCATTATACGTCGCGGTACAGATTCTGAGATTTGAGCAGGCTGTTCATGGCCTGATCCAGCTGCTCGTAGGTTGCATCCGCCGCCTCGGGACGGGCGACAAACACATAGAAGCCGTTCTTCAGCGTATGCATGCGAAGGCGAAAGCACTCGCGCAGACGCCGCTTCACCCGGTTGCGCGTCACGGCGTTTCCCACTTTTTTGCTCACCGAAAAGCCTGCTTGCAGCTTGCCCGCGCGCACATAGGTCAGCGACAGCATGCGGCAGCCTGTGCCCCGACCCTTTCGGAAAACGTATTGGAATTGCCCGTTTTTGCGAATGCGATGTGCCTGCTGCATGACGTCTCTTGCCTTCTCAGAACGGTATGGAAAACCCGCCCCGTGAGATGCACGATGGCAGGCAACGGGGCGGGTTGAGCCATGCTTCGTCAGTCGATCACGCCGCCGGGCGTGACCAGTGGAATTACACGGTCAGTTCCTTGCGGCCGCGACGACGACGGGCGGCGAGCACGCGACGACCATTCTTGGTGGACATGCGGGCACGGAAGCCATGAACCTTGCTGCGCTGACGCTTTTTGGGCTGATACGTACGGAACATGTTTTTTCTCTCCTTACTTTACGACTTCACGCGAAAACGCGTTGATCACATCATTCTGCCATGCGGAATAGCACCACAAACAGCCTTACCATTATACTAATTCGCCGGATTTATGTCAAGAGCTTTTTCCCCGGCAGGACGCCTGTGCGCACAGTATTTCAGTGATTTTTAATAATTCTCAGCCGTCATATCCGTCGTCCGGATAGGGGCTGGCATCATAATTCTCCTGCGCGGGCTCCTCATATGCCGCCACGCCCAGCTGCTGGCGCAGCGTGCGCAGCGCATCCAGCTGCGAGGACAGGCTCAGATCCGCATGCTCCAGCATCTGCGTCAGGTTTGCCACGGTATCCTGATGCATGCGTCCGCATTCCTGGCGGGCGTTTTCTTCAATCTCCGCCGCCTTGGCCTGCGCGCGCTGGGTGATGGTGTGCTGCGCCACACGGTTATCAGCATCCGCCTGCGCCGCGGCAATACGGCGGTTGGCATCCGCCTGCGCCAGCGCCACGGTCTGATTGGCCTGATCCGCCGCCTTCTGCATCATATCGTTAGCTTCGGCCGTCGCCTTCTCCAGCGTCGCTTTGGCCGTGCGGTTGGCGTTATCTATGGTCTCCTTCGACTCGCGCGCTGATTTTTCCTCTGCGGCGCGCACGCGGCGATCCAGCTCCTCCAGCATGCTGCGCTCGTTTTCCAGCAGCTTCTCCGCCTTCTCCAGCTCCGGCTCATAGGCGTCCTGCAGTTCGTTGAGCAGATCCTCCAGCTTTTGCTTATCCACCATGATCAGATTGCTCAGCGGCACGCGCTTGCTGCTGTCCATCAGCGCAAAAATCGCGCTGATTGCTGAAAACACCTTCAATTCTGCCATCGTTGCTCCCCCTTTATCGCTTGCCCGCTTACGAATGGCGGGACAGGTAGTTTTTGATCAACTCCGCATTGCACTCCGGCACAAAGGGCGTGATATCGCCGCCAAAAGCCGCCAGCTGCCGCACCATGCTGCTGCTCACATCGCGCAAATCCGGCCGCGCAGGCAAATAGATCACCTCAAACGCCGGATACAGCACGCGGTTGAACGCCGCCCAGGGCAGCTCCACCTCCATTTCGGTGGCTGAGCGCACGCCACGCACCACGGCGTTCGCCCCTTTCTCGCGCACATAATCCGCCAGCAGGCCGTTATGCGATTCCACGCGCACGTTCGGCATGCTTGTGCACATGTTTTCCAGCATCTCCACGCGCTTTTTCTGCGGCAGAAAGCCTTTTTTATCCGGATTGATCAGCACTGCCACAATCAGCTCGTCGCACAGCGCCGCCGCGCGCCGAATCAGGTCCTCGTGTCCGCGCGTCGCCGGGTCAAAGCTGCCCGGAAAAACCCACAGTCCCGCCATTTCCGCTCTCCTCGTACCGATAGAATGAAATCATTGTATCGCGGTATTTCCGTTGGTCTGTCAGATGAAAGCGCCCGTCCGGCGCAGGCACAGCGCCGGCTGCATGCTCAATAATCACCAGCGCGTTGTCCATGAGCAGCCCAAGATCGCCCAGCAGCGCGCAGGCCGGCGCCGTATCCAGACGATAGGGCGGATCAAGAAACACCAGATCAAAGCGCGCGCCCTCCTGCGACAGCAGCTGCAGCGCCTGCACATCGCTCATCTGCAAAAACCGCGCCTTATCCTGCACGCGAAGCGATTCGATATTCGCCCGGATGGCTTTGGCCGCCTCCCGCGAGCAGTCGCACAGCACGGCGCTGCGCGCCCCCCGGCTGACTGCCTCCAGCGCCAGCGCGCCGCTGCCGGCATACAAATCCAGCACCTGCGCCTGAGGGCACTCGGCGGCAATGATATTGAACCTGTCTCTTATACACATCTCCGAGCCCACGAGACGTAGAGGA
>CAMGDO010000136.1 GCA_946042585.1 uncultured Clostridia bacterium | reverse complement strand
GCGCAAAAACGCTTTAGATATTCCCTTCTTTCCACAAAAAACAAAAGAAAGAGGTCTCAACCAATGAAAAAGATCATCGCCTGCGCCCTGATTCTGATGATGCTGTGCGCATCCTGCCTCTGTGTTGCCGAAACTGCCAAGCCCCTGAAGGTTGCGCTGATTCTCACCGGCGTTGCCAATGACGCGGGCTGGAACCAGGTCGCCTATGAAGGCCTGCTGCTGCTGGAAAAGGAATACGGCTGCGAAATCGCCTACACCGAAAACTGCACCACCGCCGACATGGCTGCCGCGCTGACCGACTATGCCGCCGCCGGCTATGACGTCATCTTCGGCCACAGCTACGAATTTGGCGATCCCATCTGCGAAGTGGGCGAGATGTTCCCCGATGTGTACTTCATCGCCATCGAAGGCGATCAGTGCAACGGCTCCAACGCCGCTTCCTATCAGCTCAAGTGCCAGGAAACCGCCTATGTGATCGGCATGCTCGCTGCCGGCATGTCCCAGGCGCAGAACGTGGGCATGGTCTCCGGCGTGCAGTCCGGCTCCATGAACAAGATCGTCAACGGCTTTGAAGACGGCGCCAAGGCGTATAACGCTGGCATCACCGTTCAGAAGACCTACACCAACTCCTACATTGACACCGTGATGGGCAAGGAATGCGGCGATGCCGTGCTGGAAAACGGCGCTGACGTCGTGTACCACTGCGCCAACGAATCCGGTCTGGGCGCTCTTAATACCGCGATTGAAAAGGGCGTCTATGTGGTGGGCGACAGCTACGACCAGTCCTTCCTCTCCCCCTCCCTGGTGCTGACCAGTGCCGTGTACAACGTGCCCAAGCTGATCGAAAAGGCGTATCTGGACATCGTGAACGGCACCTTTGACGGTTCCATCGTGGAAGGCGGCATGGCCGACGGCATCGTCGAGCTCACGGCCTTTAATGACGCCGTTCCCGCCGCGCTGTCGGATAAGCTGAACGCCGTGATGGATGAAATCAAGGCGGGCGTGCTGAATATCGTGGCCGATCCCTCTGTGCGCTGATGCGCGGAATAATCGCATAATGAACGCAGCAAACGGCTTGGGAGCTGTCAAACGCTCCCAAACCGTTTCGTTGTGCATTCGGTTCTCATTTCGTTTCCCCGCAAGTTTCTTGGCAAGGAGTTGATCGCATGCCCATGCTGTCGATGGAGGACATCAGCATATCCTTTTACGGCGCGTATGCCAACGATCATGTGAATCTGCATGTCGAAGCAGGCGAAATCCACGCCCTTCTGGGCGAGAACGGTGCCGGCAAAACCACGCTGATGAACATCCTCTTTGGCATCTACAAGGCCGAAAGCGGACGCGTGCTGTGGAACGGCTCCGAGGTATGTTTTCATTCCCCGCAGGAAGCCATTCGCGCCGGCATCGGCATGGTGCACCAGCATTTTTCGCTGGTCAATGCCATGACCGTGCTGGACAACGTACTGCTGGGATACGAAATGCCCCTGTTTGTGCCGCGCAGAAAGATGCGTGCCCGGCTGCTGGAATTATCCGCCCGCTACGGGCTGAAGGTTGATCCTGACGCGCTGGTGGGCGAGCTTTCCATCGGCGAAAAGCAGCGCGTGGAAATTCTCAAGGCGCTGTTCCGCGATATCCGGCTGCTGATTCTGGATGAACCGACGGGCGTGCTGACGCCGCAGGAAACAGCGCAGCTCTTTTCCGTGCTGCGTCATCTCAAGGAGCGCGGCTTTGCCGTCATCATCATCACTCACCGCATGAGCGAAATCATAGCCGTCACCGATCGGGTGACCGTGCTGCGCGACGGCAGGAGCGTTGCCACTCTGGTGACCGCCGAAACCACGTCCGAGGAGCTCTCCCGCGCCATGGTCGGCCGCGCGCTCGGCGCCGTGCAGAATACGCAGAGCGCGCAGACCGGACGCGATCTATTGACGCTCAGAAACATTACCGTGCTGCGCAGCGGCCGCAAGCGTCCCGCTGTCGAAAACGTGTCGCTCACCGTCCGCGAAGGGGAAATCCTGGGCATCGCCGGCGTGGAGGGCAACGGGCAAAAGGAGCTGGCGGAGGCCGTGGTGGGCATTCGGCGCGGTCGCGTCCGGGGCGAGATTCTTCTGGGCGAACGCTCTGTCAGCGGCACCTCCGTGCGCACGCGGGAACGGCTGGGCATTGCCTATGTGCCGGACGACCGCCAGCATGACGCGCTGGTGCCCGATATGGACGTGAGCGAAAACCTGATGCTGCGCACCTATGGCAAGGCGCCGTTTTCGCGCTTTCATGTGTTCCGGCGCGCGCAGATTCAGAAAAACGCGCAGGAAGCCGTGAACGCCTACGCCGTGCGCACCGCCGGCACTCTGGGGATTAAGTCCCCCGTGCGCCTGCTGTCGGGCGGCAACCAGCAGAAAATCGTGCTTGCACGCGAGATTTCGCCCGAGTCGCGCTTTATCGTGGCCAGCCAGCCCACACGCGGGCTGGATCTGAGCGCTTCCACCTTTGTGCGCGAAAAGCTGCTGGAGCAAAAGCGCCTTGGCAAGGGCGTGATGCTCATCTCCGCAGACCTGGAGGAAATCCTCTCCATTTCCGATCGCATCGCCGTGATGGAGGGCGGCCGCATCACCGGCATTCTGCCGCGCAGCGAAGCCTCCATTGATGCGCTGGGCTTATTGATGGGCGGCATGGAACACAAGCAGCAGGAGGAAAGCAAATGAAGCATATCAAAAAGATTCTGTCCTGGGCGCTGTTTCCGCTCATTCTCGTGCTGACCGCCATTGTGTTCATCGTCGCCTCGGGTGCCAATCCCGTACAGGCGCTCTCCATCTTCATAGAAGGCATTTTCGGCAACACCTACAGCTTCTGCGAGGTGTTTGTCAAGGCCACGCCGCTGATTCTGACAGGGCTGGCCTGCGCCGTGGCCTTCCGCACGGGCTTTTTCAACATCGGCGCGGAAGGACAGTTCTATATCGGCGCCATTGCGGCGGCGGCCATCGCCCTGCGCGCCAGCGTCCTTCCCCCGCTCTTACGCATTATCTGCGCGTTTGCAGCCGGCTTTATAGCGGGCGGTCTGTGGTCGCTGATTGCCGCTGTCTTCAAGCTGAAATTCCGCATTTCCGAAATCATCGTCACCATCATGCTCACCTATATCGCCATCAATTTTGTCGGTATGGCCGTGCGCACCTTCCTGCAGGATCCCGCCGGCAATATGCCGCAAAGCGAAAAGCTGCAAAGTGCGCTGACGCTGCCCCGGCTGGTGACCGGCACGCGCATGCATCTGGGCTTTCCGATTGCGCTGGCGCTCTCTCTGACCGTCTGGTTCCTGATGGAGAAAACCACCTGGGGCTATGAGCTGCGCGCGGTGGGCTTTAATCCCCGCGCAGCGCAGTGCTGCGGCATCTCCGTGGCGGGCGGCGTCGTGCGCGCCGCCATGCTGTCGGGCGGCCTGGCTGGTCTGGCAGGCGTCATCGAGGTGCTGGCTATCCAGAAGAAGCTTCTGGAATCCTTTTCGGCGGATTGCGGCTACACAGGCGTACTGATTGCGCTGCTGGCAGCCAACAAGCCGCAGTATGTGCCTCTGGTCGCCATTGTCTATGCCGCTGTCACGGTGGGCGCTTCCACCATGCAGCGCCGCGCCGGCGTACCCTCCGCCATGGTCAATGTGCTCATTGGCGTGGCGGTTGTGATGCTGCTGCTGCGCACCATGCTGGCACAGCGCACCCGGAAGGAGGAAAAAAAGCATGCTTGAAAAAATGCTCACCGTATCCTTTCTCACCGCGCTTCTCTCCTCGGGCGTACGCATGGCAGCGCCGCTGATGTACGCGGGACTGGGCGAAATGGTCAGCGAAAAGAGCGGCGTGCTCAATATCGGCATGGAGGGAGTGATGCTCTGCGGAGCGTTTTTCTCCTTCGCCGCCGCCTATTTCACCGGCAGCCTCGCGCTGGGCTTTCTGTGCGGTATGCTGGCGGGCATGCTGGTGGGGCTTTTGCACGCACTATTGTGCGTCAAGGGCAAGCAAAACCAGACTGTCAGCGGTCTGGCCATCAATATGATCGGTCTGGGCATCACCAGTTATCTGTATAAGCTGCTGTGCAGCGCCAACTCCCATATGCAGATCAGCACCCTGCCGCAGCTGGATGTGCCCCTGCTGAGCCGCATTCCCGTGATCGGCCCAGCCTTCTTTCAGCAGGATCTGCTGGCCTATGTCATATAT
>CAMGDO010000135.1 GCA_946042585.1 uncultured Clostridia bacterium | reverse complement strand
CCTCTACGTCTCGTGGGCTCGGAGATGTGTATAAGAGACAGGTGCCCATGAAATTGTTCCTTCCTTCCGTAGGTCATTTGGCGGTCTGACGGTGAATCAGTTGATAAAGCGGATCCGACGCGGCGTCGCATTTGACGGGGGGCAATAGATGCAGCGCGGGCGAAAGCGCGACAAGGCGCATGCTTTCCAGCACCTGCGCCATGGCGGCGATGCGCGGCTGGCACAGATCAGCCGTCTGCCCTGCGCGCAGGGCGCGATACAGCGCGCGCATATCGTCAATGGCAAAGTCCAGCGCCTGCCAGCGCTCCCGGAGCGCCTGCGTGAGCGGCGCGGCCAGCAGCTGTGCGTGGGGATAGAGCGTGTGCAGCTGCATCAATTCCTGCACAGAGGTCAGCCCATCGCAGAGAATGACGCGCGCGTAGGGCCCGCGGCAGCACAGCGCATTGCACAGCCATACGGCGCTGTAGGCGCGCGGATCGCTGCCCTCGCCGCGTACAAAGTCAAGCTGCGGATAGCGCGCCGCCATGCGATTGGCGGTCTCCGCCGTGCGGCACAAAAGCAGCGTGCCCTGCGCGGAGAGCTCCAGCGCCTCGGGCTGGATGTCCCCACAAGGGGGATAACTTATATTTATTCGACAAATGCGGGAAAACTCCTGCAAAAGGGCGATAGATTCTTCGTCAGGCGCTTGCGCGAAGCATGCGCCGCTGCGTCCGACGGCTTCCACGCGGCATTCGGCGCTGACACGGCCGCGAAATGCATTGAGGACGGGCGTGACAGCCAGATCGCTGGGGCCGCTGAGGACGCCTGCGCGCGCGCCCATCTGAAAGGCGATGCCATTGAGCAGCGCGCCGCCCTGCGACAGCGTGAGCTTGAGGTGCGCGCTGTCCGTGCCGACGGCGCGGGCAGAAACGACGTCTGCGCCGCGCAGGAGATAGACCGGCGCCGGATTGCCCATGCCAAAGGGCTCCAGGCAGTGCAGCTCTTCAATGAAGGGAACAGTGATATCGGGCAGCGTGAGCTCTGCGTCATAGAGCGTTTGCGGCATGGGAATCCGTCCGTTCAGCTGCGCGGCAACGGCTGCGCTGAAGCGCTCCCGGAAGGCGGGCACGTGCTGGGCTTCAATGGTAAGCCCGGCGGCCTGTTTATGCCCGCCAAAGCGCACGAACAGCTCGGCGCAGTCATGCAGCGCCTGATAGAGATCCACGCCGCTGGCGCTGCGCGCGCTGCCCACGCACACATTGTCCTGCTGTGACAGCGCCACCGTGGGATAGCCGTAGCGCTCGGCAATCCGCCCTGCTACCAGCCCCACCACGCCGCTTTCCCAGCCCTGTCCCTGCACGACGATGGCGCGCCCGCTGCACAGATCCATCGTTTGCACCTGCTCAAGCGCTTCGTCCAGAATGCGCTGCTCGGTGTTCTTGCGATGGGCGTTGAGGCGGTCAGCCTGCTCGGCGAGCGCCTTTGCGCGGGCGGGATCGCGCGTGGTGAGCATTTCCAGCGCGATATCGGCGGTGTCCATGCGCCCGCAGGCATTGATGCGCGGCGCAAGCAGAAAGCCGCACTGTATGCCCGATACGGGTTCACCCTCTGTCATGCCGGCGATGTGCATCAATTCCCGCAGCCCCGGACGGGCGGTATGCGCCATGTGGCGAAGACCCAGGGCGGCGATGGCGCGGTTTTCTCCCAGCAGCGGCACCATATCGGCGATGGTTGCCAGCGCAGACAGCTCGAGCAGCTCGTCTGAAACGCCGCCCAGCAGGGCGCAGGCCAGCTTGAAGGCTACGCCCGCTCCGCAAAGCTGCGGGTTTTCATAGCTGCCGGCGGCGGGATGCAGCGTGACGTCGGCAAGCGGCAGTTCTTCCTGCATGGTGTGGTGGTCGGTGACGATCACCTGCATGCCCATTTCGCGGGCAAGGCGCACTTCTTCTGTGCTGGTGATGCCGCAATCCACCGTGACCAGCACGCCGCCCTTCTGCGACAGGCGGCGCACGGCCTCTTCATTCACGCCGTAGCCTTCGCTGTGCCGGCTGGGAATATACGCGCGCGCCTGTCCGCCTGCTTTTTGCAGCGCTTCCAGCAGAATGGCGCAGGCGCATACGCCGTCGCAGTCATAATCGCCATAGACCACAATCGGCGCATGGCGGGCGATGGCGGCGCGCAGAAGCGCGCAGGCGCTGTCCATGCCCTGCATATGCAAAGGGTCATGCAGCTGCGCTTTTGCGGGGTGCAGGAAGGCGTGCGCCTTGTCCGGGGTGTCCGCGCCGCGGGCGATCAGCAGGGGCGCAAGAACGGGAGAAACGCCGGGAATGCTTCCCGCAGCGCCGCGACAGATAAGCTGATGCATAAATCTCCTTATAAACGAAAAAGAGAAGGCAAAGCGCCCTTTCCGCGAGGAAAGAACGCCTTGCCTTTTAGAGAATTACCGGGCGGAGGGACCGTACAGACCGGCCTTGTCGCCCGTGAGAGACAGCAGGCAGGACAGCACCACGCGCACGCCCACAAAGACGATGGCTGCGCTGACAGCAGCGCCCACCATCATGATGCGGCCCAGCACGCCGTACACGCCGCCCTGGAAGGCAAACATGAGAACCAGACCGGCGGCAAGCAGCACGCCATACGCAATGCCGATGACCTTGAGGGGCTTGCCGAAGGCATCGCCCACGGAGGCGCGCACGCCGCGGCCGGACTGCAGGGAGGAGGCCAGATGACCCATCACAACAATCAGGCTGTAGAGGAAAACGGCTTCGCACACCAGCAGCACAATCAGCGAAAGCAGGCTCATGCGCCACGAGGCATTGACGGAGATGAGCGCGGTGCAAAGGCCAAAGAGCACAGCCTGCGCCACAACGCCCCAGACGCCGACCAGACCGGAAAGACGGCAGCGCACAACCAGCCACACGCACACCAGCAGCAGCGCCGCGGCGGCGACATAGAGGATGATGTTCAGCGCAGCGCCCATGGAGGCGTCGGCAGCACCGGAGGAAGCGAGCGTCAGCGCCACCGGCAGCTCGCCCGAACGCAGGCAGGTGACGGCGGTGTAGGCATAGCTCCAGTCAGAGATGGTCAGCTCCAGCAGCGAGGTGCTGGTGCTCGCATTGAGCGCGATGCTCGACAGCATGGCGCCGTCCTGCAGCAGATACAGGGATTCGCCGGCGCGGTTAACCTTCAGGTCTTCCATCACCCGCGTGCCCTTTTTGTTCAGTTCCAGCTGCAGGCGCACGGTGGAATTGGAGCTGGAATAATAGGCCTGCTTGATATGCTCGGCCGTCAGCGCCGTTTCGCTCACATCGCCCGTGGCGCTGTCGGCAAACACCAGCTCATAGTGGCCGGTGGTGGGCAGCGCGAGGGACAGAAGGGAATTGTTGCTCTCCTCGGGCACGATGACGGTGACGGTGCTGCCATCCACCGTGGCGGAGGCATCGCCGCTGATGAGAGCGGCACGAGCCTTCAATACGGAAGCGGCGCTCTTCATCGCCCGGGCAAAGTCCTGATCGGACAATTCGCCCTGCTCCGCCGTGAAGGAATAGCTGTAACCGCCGCCCAGCGCGGCAGAGGGAATGATGGCTTCCTGCCAGTTTTCATTGATGGTGTTGGGAATGAAGGCGACCTGGCGATACAGCGCCTGCTGCGTGTCCTCGCCGTTTTCGCGGATGGTGACCATCTGCGTGTTGCGGCCGAAAATGCCCAGATATACGCCGGCGCAGGTGGCGGCCAGCAGCGCCAGCACGACGACAAGGCTGACGAGCTTGTTGACGGTATTCTTTTTCATGGATGCGTGCTCCTTTTATAAATAAGAGTCATTATTGTGACGGGGAAAGGCTGGGGGCTGCTATCCGGCGCTGGCGGACAGATGGAAGGCCTGATAGGCGGAGCGATAATAGCACAGGCGCAGCGCGGGCGCGTCGGGCAGCGGACGATGGGGCGTATGGTGCGCCGTGTCGGCTGCATGCGCGGTGCGCGGCGCACACGCGATATACTCCGGATTGTCTTCCGGCAGAGCCGCTGGCGCTTCGCAGAGCGCTATAAGCTGCGGCGGAGGCGTGGCAGGGAGGCTCAGCGCGTCAATGCCCAGATAAAGAAGGGCGGAAAACAGCGCGGCAAACAAGAGCTTCAGCCGCAAGCGTCTCCCTCCTTTCCTCCGGATTTCTTTATTATAGCGTGTTTTCAGCCTCTTGGCAACTGGCGCACATCCGTGCCCAG
>CAMGDO010000134.1 GCA_946042585.1 uncultured Clostridia bacterium | reverse complement strand
GTGTATAAGAGACAGGTGGTGCGGTAATAGCTTTCCAGCGGGATGCGCGAGCATGCGCCGGATGTTTATCATCAGGCGTACAAATTCGTCAATATCAAGGACTATCTCTACGGCCGCTTCACCGGGCGCATCGGCTGCACCGACCGCAGCGACGCCTCGCTGTGCAACTGTCTGGATATCGCCCGGGGCGAATGGGCATGGGATATTCTGCGCGAAATGGGCGTGGACACGGACAAGATGCCGCTTCTTCTGTCCAGCACCGACGCATCCGCCCGCCTGTCCCGCGAGTTTGCCGCGCTCACCGGTCTGCCCAAGGGGCTGCCCGTGGCAGTCGGCGGCGGCGACGGCGCCTGCGCCGCGCACGGCGCGCGCGAGCACCGCACGGGCGATGCCTATATGAACATCGGCTCTTCCGCCTGGGTCAGCGCCATGAGCCCAGAGCCCGTGCTGGATTCCCGGATGCGCCTGTTCAATTATTTTGATCTGGACGATACCTCCTACAATGTGTGCGGCACCGTGCAGTGCGGCTCCGCCGCCTCCAACTGGGCCATTGAAAACCTCATCTATCCCGGCACCAGAGCAGCAGACTGCGATTTTGCGCAGCTGGAAGCGCTGGCTCTGTCCGCGCCCGCCGGCGCGCAGGGCGTCATGTATCTGCCCACGCTGATGGGCGAGCGCACGCCCTGGTGGACGGCGAAGGTTTCGGGCACGCTGATTGGCTTCACCCTCTATCACCAGCCGCGGCATATCGCCCGCGCGGTGTATGAGGGCGTGATGCAGTCGCTGCATATGTGCGGCGATATTCTGGAGCAGAACGGCTGCAGGATTGAAAAGCTCACCCTCATCGGCGGCGGCGCGAAGAGCCGCCTGTGGGGGCAGATGGCCGCCTCCATGTTCAATGCCGCCGTGCGCATCCATGCCACGCCGCATGAAGCCACATCGCTGGGCGCCGCCATCGCCGCGGGCGTGGGCGTGGGCGTATTTGATAGCTTCCACGAGGCCGCCCGCTGCATCCGCGTCAGGGATACCTTTGCGCCCGATCCCCGCGATGTTCCCGTCTATCAGAAGCACCTGGCGGTGTACCGCACGCTGTATCCCGGCATGCGTCAAGCCTACGAAGCGCTGTTTGACTATCAGCAAATCCTCGCATCCTCCACGGAGGACTGAATAAAAGCAAGCAAAAGGAGGCCTTTGCAATGGGCAAGGCAAAGCATCTCGTCGTCATTTCCCAGGACGCCATGGTATATGAAGACCTTGCGCTCCTCAAAACCCTGCCGAATTACGCCAAAATCTGGGATAAGACAGCTATCGTTGAGCGCGTGCGCTCGGTCTATCCCACCATCACCTATCCCAATCACACCTCCATGCGCACCGGCGCCTATTGCGGCAAGCACGGCATCATCAACAATGAGCAGACCATCCTGGGCGAGGTTTCCTCCAAGTGGGAATTCTTCAACGACTCCGTCAAGGTGGACGATATCTTTGACGCCGCCAAAAAGGCCGGACTGAGCACCGCCGCCGTGTTCTGGCCGGTGACCGGCAACCACAAGAGCATCGACTATCTCGTCAATGAATACTGGCCGCAGTCCGCGCAGGAATCCACCTGCGAGTGCTTCGCCAATTCCGGCTCCTCCCCCGAGGTGATTGAGAAGGTCATCAAGCCCAATCAGCACTTTGTCGAGGGTCAGCACCGCAAGCACCCGTATGCCGATCAGTTCGTGTATGGCTGCGCCTGCTCCATCATCCGTGAGTTCAAGCCGAACCTGCTGATGATCCACCCCGCCAATATCGACGCCTACCGCCATCAGGTGGGCGTATACGGCGACAAGATCGTACAGGGTCTGCATGAGCTGGATCTGTGGTTCAGCGACATCATCAAAGCGCTGAGCGACGCCGGTATTCTGGAAGATACCGACGTGTTCGTCATCTCCGACCACGGCCAGATCAATATCACCCGCGTCATCGCCATGAACGCGGTGCTGGCCGAGCGCGGCCTCATCACCGTCGGCAAGGACGGCGAGCTGGTGGATTACACCGCCATCATCAAGTCCACCGGCGCCTCCGCGCAGGTGTATCTCAAGCATCCCGACAGCCAGGAGGACTATGACAGAACCTATGCGGTGCTCAAGTCCCTGGAAGAGGACGGCGTGTACGGCATCTCGCGCGTGTACACCGCCGAAGAAGTGATGAAAGAGGAAGGCCTGGGCGGCAAGTTCTCCTTTGTCATCGAAACGGACGGCTACACCTCCTTCAGCAATGACTGGCGCCGTCCCCTGGTGCGCAATATCGACATCACCGACTACAAGTTCGGTCATGGCACACACGGCCACCAGCCCGACAAGGGCCCGCAGCCCACGCTGATCGCCTTTGGCCCGGATATCCGTCCCGGCGTGGTGATTCCCCGCCGTCCCATCGTGGATGAAGCGCCCACCTACGCAAAAATTCTGGGCGTGGAGCTGCCCGACGCCGACGGCGTTGCCATCGGCGAAATCCTCTGGTAATCCCGTTTTTCCCGTTTTTCCGCCCGGCTCTGCGCTGCGCAGGCCGGGCTTTTTGCATGCTCGCTTCCGGCAATTCAAATGCTTCCAAAAATTCCAAAAAAGGGGCTTCACAAACGCATTCAGTTCATATATAATAGTGCTATAAGGTCGATTTCCAGCCGTATATTACATTCACGTTCCCCGGCGATCCGTTGTATCGCTGAATATAATGACAGGAGGTTTCCACATGAAGAAACTCGTTTCTCTTGCGCTGGCGCTGATTCTGGTGCTGAGCATGAGCGCCGCTCTGGCCTACTCCCCCGAAGCGCCCATCACCATCCTGTTCTGGCACACCCGCGGCTCGGGTGCACAGCAGGAAACCGTGGATTACCAGATCGCCGCCTTCAATGAAACCGTCGGCAAGGAAAAAGGCATCATCGTGGAAGGCGTGTATATCGGCGGCTATGCCGAAATCATGACCAAGATGCAGCTGGCTTCGCAGTCCGGCGATCAGCCCGTGGTCGCCGTGCTGGGCAACACCCGCGTGGCCATCATGGTGGAAGACGGCATTATCGAGGACATGATGCCCTACGTCCAGCGCAGCGGCTTCGACCTAAGCAACTTCCCCTCCTCCATGCTGAATGTGCCCTACAACGACGAAACGCAGCTGCACTCCCTGCCCTATATCAAGTCCACCCCCGTGCTGTACTACAACAAGGGCATGGCGGATGCGAAGAATCTGACGCCCCCCACCACCATCGGGGAGTTCGAGGACTTCTGCCGCGCGCTCTACACCGTGGGTGAAAATGGCGAAACCGCCGTCTGGGGCTTCTACGGCGTGAACGACTTCACCTATTATCAGGGCGCCTTCCTGTGGCAGCTGGGTGAAGAGCTGTGGGACGCCGAGGGCAACTCCCCCGCGCTGGAGGGCTCCTCCATGCTGACCGTCCTGTCCGACTGGCGCCGCTGGGTGGATGAAGGCTGGTGCCGTCCCTTCGACTCCACCAATGCCTCCGCCAACATGACCGACCTGTTCTATCAGGGCAAGCTGGGCTGCTTCCTCAACAGCTGCGGCGCCATGGCGAACATCGTCAAGTATTCCAAAGAGTCGGACATTGAGCTGGGCGTCACCTGGTTCCCCACCTATGATGTGAACAACACCATCGTGCCCATCGGCGGCGGTAACATCGGCATGATGAAGACCGGCAACACCCAGGAGCAGCTGGACGCCGGCTGGGAATTCATCAAATTCCTCTTCACGGATGAAATGGTCGCCTACAACGCCATCCACTCCGGCTATCTGCCCGTCACCAAGTCCGTTGCCACCTCCCAGACCATGATCGACTTCTGGGCCGAGAATCCCCTGTGGAAGATCCCATATGATCAGACCGAGTTCGGCATCGACCAGGCCTACCCCTATTTCGAGGGCAACAGCGAGCTCAAGGGCAACATCCAGTCCGTTGTGTCCCTGCTGATTCAGGAGCAGTCCATTTCCACCGCGGAAGAGGCCGTTAAGCAGATCAGGGAAATCAACGCGCATCTGTTCCCCAACTGGTAACATTGTTTAAGAAAGCCCGATCAGTCGGGTCTTCAGAACATCAACAAAGCCGGCTCACAGTTGCCGGGATGCAATGAAGGGGCGAAGCCCCTTCATTTTTATTCCGCAGAACCGGCTCTGCCGGTTCGAGGAGCGGGGGACACCCCGCTTCCTTACAGATCTGTCTCTTATACACATCTGACGCTGCCGAC
>CAMGDO010000133.1 GCA_946042585.1 uncultured Clostridia bacterium | reverse complement strand
GGAGGATCGTGAGCGCTGCATCGCCATGATCGAACAGGATCTCAAAACGCAGATCGCCGGTTTTGAAAGCGAGGGAAAGCTGCTGGAGGCCGAGCGAATCGGTCAGCGCACGCGCTATGACATCGAAATGCTGCGCGAAATCGGCTTCTGCACCGGCATCGAGAATTACAGCCGCTATTTTGACGGCCGGCAGCCCGGCGATCCGCCGTTCTCCCTGCTGGATTATTTCCCCCGTGATTTCATCGTGTTCATTGACGAAAGCCACCAGACCATCCCCCAGATCCGCGCCATGTATGCGGGCGATCGCGCGCGCAAGACCGCGCTGGTGGAATACGGCTTCCGTCTTCCCTCCGCCTTTGATAACCGTCCGCTGCGCTTTGATGAATTTGAGTCAAGAATTGGCCAGACGGTCTTTGTTTCCGCAACGCCGGGGCCCTACGAAGCGGAGCATTCACAACAGACCGTTGAGCAGCTCATTCGCCCCACAGGCCTTTTGGACCCGCGCATCATCGTGCGTCCCGCCACGGGGCAGGTGGATGATCTGCTGGGCGAAATCAATGCCACCGTCGAAAAGCAGGAGCGGGTGCTGGTCACGACGCTGACCAAGAAAATGGCGGAAAGCCTGACGGAGTTTCTGGGCGAGCACGGCGTGCGTGTTCGCTATCTGCACAGCGATATTCAAACCATGGAGCGCATGGAGCTGATACGTGATTTGCGTCTGGGGAAATATGACGTGCTGGTAGGCATCAACCTGCTGCGCGAAGGTCTGGATTTGCCCGAGGTGTCGCTTGTCGCCATTCTTGACGCAGACAAGGAAGGCTTTCTGCGCTCGGAGACCAGCCTTGTTCAGACCATCGGCCGCGCTGCGCGCAATGCCGAAGGCCGCGTCATCATGTATGCCGATCAGCCCACCGACAGCATGATGCGCGCCATTGGCGAAACAAACCGCCGCCGCGCCATTCAGGAAGCCTACAATCAGCAGCATGGAATCACGCCGCAGTCCGTTCAGAACGCCGTGCGCGCGCTTCTTGAAATCACCGACAAAGCCGAAGAAGAATCGCGCCGTCACGGCATGAGCGAGGAAGATCGCGCGTCGCTCATTCAGCAGCTGGAGGATCAGATGCTGGATGCCGCCAGCAGTCTGGATTTTGAAAAAGCCGCCAAGCTGCGCGACCGCCTCTTTGAAATCAAAGGGCAAAAGGCCGTGGACAAGCCTCAGCCTCAGCGCCGAAAGCGCAGAAAGCGTTGATTAGGCAGAGGTTTCCGGAAGGGCAGCCTCATCCGCGCCCTATCGCGCATTCTTCACATCATTCAGTTCAAGGGAAACACCGTATATGGCATACCCTTATACAGGAAAATGCTCCGCTTCGTGCGGAAATCAACGGCCGCTTTTGCAGCGCGCCGCTGTCGCTGTATGACGATATCATCCGCCGCGAGCTTGCACAAATGCCTATGGAATTCTGTGAAGCCCGTCTGATTGGCAGTGTTCTGGGCAGAAACGAATTGAGCATCTCCGACAGCTTCATCGCGCAGCGCATTGCATCTCTTCTCAAAAGCGGTGAATTGCAGGAGGTTATGCCCGACAAAGCCCCGTATCGCCGCATACTCCGAAAAACCGTTTGCGCTATCGCAAGCCAAATCAAGCAAAGCAGGCCTTTTCATGCTATAATACCTTCATTCCCGGGAAAGGAGAACGGTCATGCAGGAATGGTACCAAAGCTTGCAAACCATCATTGACGAGATCGACGGTTGCATCATCAGCCAGAATGATGAAGCGCTGACGCTCAGGCATTTGTCCAAAGTGCTGGGGTATTCGGAATGCTATATATCGCATCAGTTCCATACGTTGTCCGGCATGTCGCTGCGTGACTATATGCGCTACCGCAGGCTGGCCTTTGCGCTCAAATGTCTGCGCGACACCAGCGACAGCATCCTGGATATTGCGCTGCGCTACGGCTTTTCATCACACGAAGCCTTCACGCGCGCTTTCCGGAACGCCTATGGCATGCCTCCCAGCCGCTATCGCCTGCATCCCGCTCCCGTCTCTTTGCGCACCCTGCTCAAGCCCTTTGATTGCTATCTGCTCGGAATTGGAGGAACCGCCATGTCTGCAGCCAGTCAGGACATAAAAACCTACTTCATCACCATTCCCGCGCACAAATTCCTGCATATCAGAAACTATGAAAGCATCGGCTACTGGGATTTCTGGCAGAAACAGAGCGCCATTCCCGGGCAGGACTGCGCCACCATCTGCGGTCTTCTAAGCGCTATTCCCGGCAAGCTGGACGATCTGGGCGGTCAGGCGCCTGACAGCAGCAGCGGGCAGATCATGGCATTTGTCAATGAGCCCGCCGGCCGCATCTGCAGCTGGGGCATTCCGCTCGCCGAATGCTATGGCGTCCGCCTGCCGGCGGACTATTCGGGCCCCGTTCCCCCGCAAATGCTCATGATGGATGTACCCGAGGGCGAGTATATCGTCTTCGAACACGGCCCGTTTGATTTTGAGACGGAAAATGCCCTCGTGGAGCAGAAAATTGAAAGCGCCATGAAAGCATTTGATTACGCTGCCTTTGGTTATTGCCTTGATACCGCGCCCGGCCGCATCTTCTATTTCTATCACGACTGCACCCGGTACTGGAAATACGTTCGCCCCGTTTGCAAGGCCTCAGAGCGCTAAGCATGTCGTTTCCTGCTCCGCTCTCACGACGGAATCAGAAAAACACGGCGTTCATAATACAATTAACAGACACAGTACTGTAATCAGACCAATAACTTCCAGTTTGCGAACAGCTAAGGGTGCGCTTCTGTACAGTACAGGGTAACACCGTATTATGCTTTCAGCTAAGTCAAACGCCCCGGACAGCTGTGTGTCCGGGGCTTTTGACGTTACTGTGTTCCAAACAATGGCTACATCCCATGCTTCGCTTTGGGCTGTCCTTTTGCATAGTGCACTGTCTTACGAACAACGCACAAAAGATTTACACATTGGAGGGCAGCTTGGTGCGAAGCTCCTTCAGGTGCTCATCGTGGCTCACCATCTGCAATGTGAATTTTCCCTGTTCATATTGCGCCACAGTTACCGACGCATTGGTAGGCCATTTCACCTGCTGCATGGCTGCGATATCGCCATATTGCCATAGCGTCAGCATGGCGCGAATGGGCGTTGCGTGTGTGAACAGCGCCAGCGTTTTTCCTTCGTGCGCCTGCGCAAGCTCCGTCAGGCAGCGCAGAATCCTGTCGGCCAATTCCGACACCCGCTCCCCCTGCGTACAGCGGGCGCGTCCCAGATCACTCAGCCATATAGAATAATCTTCGCTGTACTGCGCTGCAATTTCGTCAAACGTCTTGCCTTCCCAGACGCCCGCATTGATCTCCCGCAGTCTCCTGTCGGGCACAAGCGCAAGCCCCATCCGCTTCGCAGCCGGCACGCCTGTGTTGAAAGCACGCTTCAGGTCGCTGGCATAGGCGGCGTCCACATGAAAATTCTCCGCGATATACTGCGCCGTCAGCTCCGCCTGTTGACGGCCGCGCTGAGAAAGATCAAAGTCCGTATGTCCCGCAAACCGCCCCAGCTGATTGGCTTCGCTTTCTCCATGCCGCACAAGAATCAGCGTTGTCATGCCATCTTCTCCTTTGCCCATCATCCCTGATGCAGCGGCAGCTGCACAATAAACGTTGTTCCCACGCCAACTTCGCTTTCCACATGGATTTCGCCGCCATGCAGCATGACCAGCTGATGCACAATGGCCAGCCCCAGACCAGTGCCGCCCGCTTCGCGGCTTCGCGACTTGTCCACGCGATAGAAGCGGTCAAAAATATGCGGCAAATGCTCAGCGGCAATGCCCGGGCCGTTGTCCTTCACAGTCAGCATGGCATCACGCCCCACCTTTTGCAGCGTCACCTGCACGCGTCCGCCCTCCTGGGTATACTTGAAGGCGTTTTCCATCAGATTATATACGACCTGCTGCAGCTTCGTGCGATCGGCATACATGTCGCATTCATCCTGCAGGGACAGCTGCAATGTCTGATGGCGCTTTTCCGCCATGGGCTTGAGCAGATGCTCCGTATCCTTGACAACCGCAGCAAGGCTCATGTTCTCGCGCGTGAGCTTCACGTCCTTCACGTCCATGCGCACCAGCGTCAGCAGATCCGTCACAATCGAAGAAAGCCGGTCTATTTCGCGGTTGATATCCGTCAGAAACCTGTCTCTTATACACATCTGACGCTGCCGACGAAGGCTTAGGTGTA
>CAMGDO010000132.1 GCA_946042585.1 uncultured Clostridia bacterium | reverse complement strand
TAAGCCTTCGTCGGCAGCGTCAGATGTGTATAAGAGACAGATGCGTCACTTCGCTCAGCTTCACGGAAATCAGTTTTTCCGCTGCGCAGCCGCCGCAAACGCCGCAGAGCACCATCAGCGCCATCAGCAAACAAAAGACTCTCTTCATACAGATACCCCCAAATGTTTTTTCAGTGCCTTTTCAAGCAAGAGCACACCCTGATACATGGCCGCCGCGGCAATCAGCAGCAAAATCACAGTCGCCATCACCAGATCCATTTTGAAAACCTGAGAGCCGTAGACGATCAGATAGCCCAGACCCGCCCGGGATACCAGAAACTCGCCCATGATGACGCCCACCCATGAAAGCCCCACATTCACCTTCAGCGCGTTGATGAAGGTCGGAAGATTGGCCGGGATGACCAGCTTGAGCAGCGTCTGCGCGCGGGTGGCGCCCAGCGTTTTCATCAGGTTCATTTTGCCGCGATCCACCCCCTGAAATCCGTTATACACCTCCAGAATCGTCACAATCAGCGAAATCGCCAGCGTCATGGCGATAATGGATGCAGGCCCTGCGCCAATCCAGACAATAAAGACAGGTCCCAGCGCCGTTTTGGGCAGGGAATTGAGCACCACCAGATAGGGATCAAGAATCCGCGCCAGCGTTGGACTCCACCAGAGCATAACCGCCGCCAGCGTACCCACCACCGTACCCAATGTAAAGCCCGCCACCGTTTCAAGGCACGATACGCCCAAATGCCTGAACAGATCGCCGGATGCATACAGATTTTCAAAGGTCTTGAGAATGCGCGAGGGGCTGCTCATGATGAAATCGTCAATCCATTCCCTGCGCGCTGCGATTTCCCACAATGCAAAAAAACCAATCAGAAGCAAAAGCTGCGCTGCGAGCACCGCGCGACGCGTACAGCGCCTGTAAAACAGATACTTTTTTCTTTCCTGCGATATGGCCACGCTCTCTTCAGGCACTGATTTCCAGCTCCTTCCATATTTCATTGAAGAACTGATGAAACAGCGGATGATCGCGCCGTTCCATGGGCGCAAGCCCCGCCAGCGCCGAAAGATCATGCACGTTTTTCACTCTTCCCGGCCGTGACGAGAGCACCACCACCCGGTCAGACATGCTGACGCTCTCAGCAATGTCATGCGTCACCAGCAGCGCCGTCTTGCCCTCGCGACGAATAATGGCGTATATATCATCAGACACCGCCAGCCGCATCTGATAATCCAGCGCCGAAAACGGTTCGTCAAGCAGCAGAATGCGCGGATCTGTCGCAAGGGTGCGAATCAGCGCGCACCGCTGCCGCATACCGCCCGACAGCTGTCCGGGCGCGTACTGTGCAAATTCCTTCAGCCCATAGCGTTCCAGCAGCATTTCTACGCTCCGGATGTGCTTTTTATCTTTCTGGTGCTGGATTTCCAGCCCCAGCGTCACATTATCCCAGATGCTGCGCCAGGCAAACAGCTGATCCTTCTGCGGCATATAGCCAATTTTTCTGCTGACGCCGCGCACCTCTTCCCCATCCACCCGGATGATTCCATCGCTTGGCGCTTCCAGCCCAGCCACAATAGACAAAAGCGTGGACTTTCCGCATCCGGATGGCCCAACCAGGCTGACAAACTCGCCTTCCCTTATGCCAAACGATATATCCTCCAAAGCGGCGATCTCGCTGTCGGGAGACTGATAGGTTTTGCTGATGTGCTCAAGCTGTACGATCAAAAGAGTCCCCCCTTATCATCGCGCCGTCTGAACGAATGCGCGTTTCACAGCATCCTATGCCGCGCCGCCGGGCATGTGAAAAAAAAGAAAGCCCGCCGCCAGGCAGGCCATTTGGTGAAATTCAAAAAGAGAAGAAGCTAATCACCTCTTCTCTACCGTGTTTTTGTCGATAGCGCAGGCCTGTTTTCCGTTTACCTGCCGTTGAGCAGCGCCAGCGTTCTCAGATCGCCCGCCAGCAATTCGCAGGTGATGTGTTCCCCGGGCGCATACTCCAGAATCCACTCGGCGTCGGGCGAACACCTGTTGGTCAGCAGCAGCAGGTCAACCATTTCCTGCGCTGAGTAGCGATTACCCTTCTCAAACAGCGGGCGATGGCTGTCCGCGCAGCCGTTGTTGTTGTGCAGATGATAGGAGGTGATGCGCGCGCCAAGCGTGTTGATCACATGCGCAATGTCCCAGCGATTGATCAGCGCATGCCCCACGTCAAGCAGACAGCCGATCTGCGCCGGCAGTTGATCAAAAAGAGCAATGAACTGCTCTTCATTGAACAGCTGATTTTTCTTGACCCAGTGCCCCACATTTTCCACCGTGAGCTTTGCTCCATGATCAAGTGCCAGGCGCGCCACTTCCTGAACGGTATCCAGCGACCATGCCCGCAGGCGCTCCATATCCCCGGGCGCAATGTCGCGCGCCTTGTGGGTATGCAGCACAATGGAGCTGGCATTGTATCTGTTGTACACATCAAAAGCGTAGCGCCAGGCGTCGATATAGCGCCTGCGCTCCAGCGAGCCTGGCTCGCTGGCCGCTTCGATATTGGTAAAAGGTCCGTGCAGGGTGAGCGGACGGCCGGCAAACATCCCCAGCCTGCTCTCCTGCATCGCCATAAAATCGGGGCGCTCATAATAGCAGGACAGTTCGATGCCCGTCTGCGCTTCCTTCACCGCGTCGGCTGCCTTCAGCAGCAGATCATACCGCTCGTAATTCGCTGCATAATCTGCATTCAGTATCGTATGCATAGGTCAGGCTCCTTTCGTACGGGGAACAATTCTGCTTTCTATTATAGCAGCATTTGTTTCAGTCCGCAACCACAGACGCTCACGTTTTTTCGCACAAATCATCTCCAGCAGACAGCCCTGCCTATTTCCCTCTGCGCAGCAAAAGCCGCATCAGCCCCCGCAAGCCGCGCGGCGCCTTGAAGCATACGATTCTCACCGCCATCCCTTTCCCCTCCTATCGGCGAAGCAGCAAAAGCCCCGCCAGAATCAGCATTGCGCCAATCAGCGACAGCCATGCCCACAGCGGCACGCACAGCACAATCAGTACAACGCCCAGAACAATCAGCACAATTCCCACCGTACGCAGGATTCTGCTTCCCTTTGCCGGGTAGCTCACCACGCGCACCCGTTCCTCCCCGCAGGGCATGAAGCGCCACCTCCTTGCTGCTTCATCGTATGCACCATGCGCCCTGCGCATGCCGCCGCGCAAGGGTTTTTCCATGCAAAAAGGGGGCGATTCGCCCCCTTCATGCTTTTTCAGTTCTCTTCTTCCTGCGCTTTACAGCGCGCCGTGCATGCAGTTGCTGGGGATATAGTCAAGCCCCAGCTCCAGCATGTGCCGCACGCTCTGCACGCTGTCTCCCGCGCGCAGGCACACCCGCACCCCCGCATCATGCGTCCATTGGATTTTCTCCTGCGGGCAGTCAAAGCAGTTGGGAATATTCCACGAAAGGCCTGCGTTTCCCAGCGCGGATAGCTCCTCCATTTCCTCTTCCCGGGCAAAAATCCAGTGCACAAACACGGCATTGTTCACCCGGCGGGTTTCCTTCAGCCATTCAAGACAGCAGGAGCTGATGACCACCTCGCCGTCCTCAAGGCCTGCCGCATGCACCGCATCCAGAACAGGCTTCACATCGCCTGTTTTCAGCTCGATAAAGGGCACGCTGCCCGCCTGACGGCAGATCTTCAGATATTCCGAAAACAGCGGCATGCGCAGTCTTTCTTCATCAAAGCACGCAAGGCGATTGCCCTGAGCCAGTCTCAGATGAGAAAGCTCCTCCCAGGTCATATCCGTAATCGCGCCCGTACCGTTATACATTTTGTCCACCGTGGCATTGTGGCAGCACACCAGCACGCCGTCCCGCGTCATATGCACATCCGTTTCAATCGCCCACTGCCTGAGATATGCGGCATACTCAAAAGAAGGCAGCGAGTTTTCGGGTGCCAGCGGCTGAAAGCCGCGGTGGCTCACATAGCGCGGCCGCGCAGGCGTCTGCGGCGCGTCGAACAGGTTCTTCATTTTTTCTCCTCTCAGCCCTTGACCGCGCCCACCATGGTTCCCTTCACAAAATACTTCTGCATGAAGGGATACACAATTAGAATCGGAATCACGGTCATCACAACGATGCTGGCGTTCTTGATATCAGGAGACACCACTGCCGCCAGCTCCACCTCGCCCATGCCCTCTTCCACATTGGAAAGCTTGATGAACTCATACAGCAGCAGGGCAGCGGGCTTGAGCTTCTGCTTGGTGATATAGAGCAGCGCGTCAAAGTAGCGGTTCCAGTAGGAA
>CAMGDO010000131.1 GCA_946042585.1 uncultured Clostridia bacterium | reverse complement strand
CGTCTCGTGGGCACGGAGATGTGTATAAGAGACAGGAACACGGCGGCATACAGAATGACCGGCAGCGCCACCACGCCCATACCGCCGAACATCGTGATGAGCGTGCTCATGCTTTGCTTAATGGCTACCGTTTCATTCACATAATCAAAGCGCGGGAAGCGCAGATTGACCGTGACGCCCAGCAGCGCGCTGAACGTGCTGGTCAGCGCCGGCAGCAGCACCAGCAGAGCGGTATCCAGCGCGCCTGCCTTCAGCGCGATGGCCACCAGAATGGACGAAATCAGTCCCGCGGGCAGGCAGACGGCCATGTGCGCATAGGCCTTTGCCAGCAGAATATCGCCTGCGCGAACGGGAATGGACTGCATCAGCCACAGGTTTTTGCCTTCAATCGAGACGGACGGCGCGGATATGAGATTCATGCTCATCAGCGTGCAGATCATCACGCAGGCGCAGGGCGCAAGATACACCGTCATATCCAGACCGCCCGCAAGGTTCATCATATCGAGCGTCGAAAGGAGCACATCGCGCTTGACCAGCGCCATCACGCTCAGAATCAGCGTCATCAATGCGCCCACGCAGCCGTTCATCATATAATTGGCGCTGCTGACCAGATGGCTCAGCTCCTTTTTCATCAGCGCAAAGCGCACGGAGGAGGCGTGAAGGGCTCTTAATTCATAGCGCACTTTTTTCCCGCCGCGCTTCATGGTGGCAATGCTGATAAACGAGCGCGACAGCGCGGCATAGACCACGGCAAACGGCAGCACGCACCACAGCGCGAACAGAAGCAGCTGCGACCAGCTGCCTTCCTCCAGCGCGATGCCCAGCGCATAGAAGGGCGGCATAGCCTTGCGAATGGCAGAACCAATCGCCTCGCCGTTTTCCACCAGACGGGTGATATAGCTCTGCGCATTCATGCAGAGCATGAGGTATGCGCCCATAAAGGCAAAGGACAGCAGAATGGTGATCAGGTTTTTATTGCGCATGCGGGAGGTGATGAGCGCAATCAGCCATCCGACGATGCAGGACAGCGTGGTGGGCAGGAGCGGCAGCAGCGCCATGGCAATAATATAGCGCACCACGCCTGCTGCCGTCACGCTGCCGGTGAAACAGCGCACCACGCCGCAGGGCAGCGTAACAAGCAGGGAAAAGCCGTAGTTGAGCAGCAGAATCAGCGCCATGCGGCAGGCCAGAATGACGGAAGAACGGATGGGCAGCGAAAGCAGCAGCTCATTGTCTCTGGCCTCAAACAGCACGGACTGCGTGAAGAACACCGAGCCCACAAAGCACAGCGCCGACGACAGCACTCCGGCTATTCCGTAATACAGCCAGCCCATGCCGATCATCGTGAAGGGCTCGCGCATTAGATAGAACATTCCGCCGAACATGCCCAGGAAAACCACACCGCAATAGACAAACAGCACAGCCATAAGCACCTGCATGGCTTTGCTGCGCTTGCCAAAGCGCCTGGATGTCATGCTGTCGAGCATTCCACGCAGGCGCACCTTCAACAGCGTTTTAAGCATGTTCGTCCTCCAGCTCCAGGAATACTTCTTCCAGACTTGTATCGCCGCGCACCGTTTCGGTATCGCCCGCAATCACCAGACGGCCGCCGCGGATGATGGCCACCTTGTCGCACAGCTTTTCCGCCACCTCCAGCACATGTGTGGAGAAGAAGATCGCGCCGCCCTGCTCGCAGAAATCGCGCATGATTTCCTTGAGGGTGTGCGCAGCCTTGGGATCAAGGCCGACGAACGGTTCGTCCATCATCAGAAGACGGGGCGTGTGAATCAGCGCGGAAATCACGGCGAGCTTCTGCTTCATGCCGTGCGAATAGGCGTTGATCTTCTGCCCCAGATCATCCTTGAGCTCCAGCGCCTCGCTGTATCGCGCAATGCGCTCCTCGCGCTCGCGCACCGGCACCTTGTATATATCGCCGATGAAGTTCAGATACTGAATGCCCGTCAGAAATTCATACAGATCGGGATTGTCCGGAATATAGGCGATTTTCTGCTTGCAGGCCAGCGGCTGCTCGCGGATGGACACACCGTCCACCAGAATATCTCCGCTGTCAAAGCGCAGAATGCCGCAGCAGGCCTTGAGCGTGGTGGTTTTTCCTGCGCCGTTGTGACCGATGAAACCAAAGATTTCACCGGGATGAATGTGCAGTGAAAGATCATCCACTGCTTTTTTCTCTCCGTAGGTTTTGGTCAGATGATCAATTTTCAGCATGGCAGTTATTTCCTCCCCTCAATACATCCATACTTTATCACTGCAGGTCAGCTGATGCAAGCCCAATTGTTTGAAAGATACAATCCGGCGTCTGAATTGACGGATGCGAGCAAAGCATGCTATACTTTTCCGGCAGCATAGACGACAGGGGGGAAAAGGCATGCGCGGATCGCTTGCATACAGGCACACCATCGGCGCCGGCGCGCTGGGATATATCACCCAGGCCGTCGTCAATAACCTTGCTCCTCTGCTGTTCCTGATTTTCAGCGATAGTCTGGGTATTTCTCTTGAGCAGATCACCTGGCTGATCACTGTCAATTTCCTGATTCAGCTGACGGTGGATTTTCTGGCCGCGCGCTATGCCGACAGGATTGGCTATCGCATCTGCATGGTAGCTGCGCATCTGCTGTCCGCTGCAGGTCTTGCCGGAATGGCGGTGCTGCCCATGCTGCTGCCCTCTCCATTTGCGGGGCTTGTTCTGTCCGTTGCGGTGTATGCGGTGGGCGGCGGCATTTTGGAGGTGCTTGTCAGCCCCATTGTGGAAGCCTGTCCCACGCGGAGAAAGGCCGCTGTGATGAGCCTTTTGCATTCCTTCTACTGCTGGGGCACGGTGGCGGTTGTTTTTCTGTCCACGCTGTTTCTGCACCTGTTTGGAAAAGGCAGCTGGCATGCGCTGTGCCTGCTGTGGACCCTTCTTCCGCTGCTGAATGCGGTGCTGTTCACCCGCGTTCCCATCGCCCGTCTGACAAAGAACGGCGATGAAATGCGCGCGCGGGCGCTGTTTGCCCATCGGGACTTCTGGCTGCTGTTTCTGCTGATGATTGCCTCCGGCGCTTCCGAACAGGCCATGAGCCAGTGGGCGAGCGCCTTTGCCGAAAGCGGCCTGCATGTGTCAAAGGCGCTGGGCGATCTTCTGGGACCCTGCCTGTTTTCTGTCTGTATGGGCTGCGCCCGGCTGATGTATGCGCGCTGCGGCGACAGAATTGAACTGAGCTTTCTGCTCATCCTGAGCGGCGCGCTGTGCGCATGCGCCTATCTGATCTCGGCGCTGTCTCCCTGGCCGTTCCTTTCGCTGATGGCCTGTGGGCTGTGCGGTCTGAGCGTGGGTGTGCTCTGGCCGGGCGTGTTCAGCATCGCCTCTGCACGCTTTCCCCGGGGAGGCACTGCTTTGTTTGCCTGTCTGGCGTTGGCGGGGGATATGGGATGCGCCTCAGGGCCTGCGTGTGTCGGCGCGGCCGCGCAGCTGCAAAACAACAGCCTCAGTACCGGATTGCTCTTTGCCATGGTGTTTCCAATGATGCTTTTGATCTGCACGGCTGCCTATCGCAGCAGGCGATGAGCGCCGCACTTGTTTTCTGCCGTCTGACGCGCTATACTATAATAAAAGATAGAAACAATTCTGTTTCCGGAGGCTTCCGATGCGAAAATCCAGGCGTTTTTCCGTTCAGAATATTGCGCTGTGCGGTCTTCTCACTGCGATGATGCTGGTGCTGGGCTTTATTGAAAGCCTGATTCCCGTGGCGCCCGGTATTCCCGGCGTCAAGCTGGGTCTGAGCAACGGCGTGCTGATTTTTGCGCTGTATATGCTGGATGCGCCCACGGCGTTTGTGCTGATGATTCTCAAGGTGCTGCTGTCCGGGCTGCTCTTTGGCGGCGTTTCCGCCATGATGTATGCCATGGCTGGCGGCCTTTTGAGCATGATCACCATGATTGTGCTGAAAAAGTGCAGATTCTCCATTCTGGTCGTCAGCATGCTGGGAGCGGTCATGCACAATGCCGGACAGGTGCTGCTGGCAATGATGATTCTGGAAACCTCCCAGCTGATGTATTATATGGCTGTGCTGATGCTCGTAGGTCTTGCAGCCGGTCTGGTCACAGGCTTTGCGGCGCGCGCCACCATCCATCACGTCAGAAAGCTGCGCATCAGAAAATAACAATGCGGCTTGGCGGCAAAATATGCAAAAAAACAAGCTCCGCAGGCAACGGAGCTTGTTTTTTGTTTGTCTCCCAGTGCATGGATGCCGCTGGGAAGGAAGCGCTTAATCGACGTTGTTCAGGCTATACAGCATGC
>CAMGDO010000130.1 GCA_946042585.1 uncultured Clostridia bacterium | reverse complement strand
TTCCTCTACGTCTCGTGGGCTCGGAGATGTGTATAAGAGACAGCCCCTGTACCGTACACGGTCAGATACGCGCCTGTTTCATAGGATACGGCGCTGTCGGAAATGATCGTAATCGGATTGGAATACTTTTCGCCCGACTTCTGTGTGGCGAAGGTCACAATCCATTCTCCGACGCCCTCCCGAATCTCGGTGATGTAGCCGTTAAAGCGCAGCGTGCGCCCGTTATAGGTATCCGGCTGCGACTTGAGGCGGGCGTATTCCGGGCTGATGGAGGAATCGCGCACGGACTGAAGGTGTTCTTCGTCGGTCATTTCGCGTTCCACGGTGTAATTGAACACGCGCGTGGAATAGTTTTTCTTGGTAAAGCTCACATAGATATTGTAAGTGCCGGGCGCTGAGGTATCCAGCGTGAAGGAGAAGGTGCGGTTGTTTCCTGTCTGCCTGGTTTTGACTTCTCCATTCACATCCAGCTGCACCGTCACGCCTGTCAGCGTGGTGCCCGAGAGCTTGAAGGAATCGCTGGCAAACGTCGCGGGAATGGAGGAGGTGAAGGTGACGGGCAGCAGCGTCGGATCATAGGTGATCTGGAAGTTTTCGCTCACTTCCTCTTCGTTTTCCGTTCCCTCGTTGGCAATGGCGCTGACAATCATGTTATACAGGTCGCTGGAGGGCAGCGTAACGTCAATCTTGAACGCACCGCTGCCATCTGCGGTGGCGGTGAACGCCTTGCTCTGGTTGGAGCGCAGGGAAGCGTAGGCGGCAATCACGGTGGCGCCGGCGCGCGTGGTTCCCTTGATGGTGAAGGAAGCGTCATTGGTGGTTTCGGGCGGCGGCGCGGTGAATACCAGCGTCAGCGGCGCATCCGGCGCGTTGGTCACTTCGATAAAGGAAACCGTATCCTGCAGCTTGTTCAGCGCCGTTATATCGCCGCTGGTGACCTGACGGCCGTACACGCGCATATCCAACGTGATGGTATAGCCGTTGCGGATGGTACGCCGCCACAGACCGCGATACTGTACGGCGCCGTTTTGCCGCAGGGAGTACTTCAGCATCAGGAAACGCCCCTGGTCGTCGCCGAAGTTTTTCCATTCGCAGCTCTCAAACTTATACCCCAGATATCCGCAGTAGGTGCCGTTGGAATGATTGGCGCGATAGGTTGCGCGGGTGGCGGCGGTCTGCTCATTGATATCGAAAAGCTCGCGCGAAACGTCATCCTGCACGGCGGTGATGACAAATGTGCGGCTGTTCTTGTCGTCAAAGGCCATCAGCAGAATGCCTTCTTCACTGAACTGCTTTTGCATGCTTTCCGGTGTTTCCCCGAGCGAAAGAATATACTGCTCATTCTGCGCAAGGTTTTCGGGCGTCAGCTGGACAAGATACGGATCGTTGGGCACGTTGATGGACATATAAATACCGGCAAAAGCATAGCTGTCTGCCAGAGCCGGCACGAAGGAAAGCGCCAGCAGCAGCACCAACACCGCACACAGTTTTTTCATGTTTTTCTCCTCCCTGTGGATTGACGGGAAAATGACCTTCATATAGTACCATAAAAACCGCAAAACGGCAATCTTTCAATCGTAAATGTTGAGCGGAGGAGAAGCAAATGGAACATCTTTCCGATTTTCAGACGGGAGACAGGGGTATCGTGTGCGATGTGCATGGCGAGGACGCGCTTCTGGCCCGGCTGCTGGATATGGGGTTTACGCCCGGCACGCGCGTGTCGGTGGCGCTCTGCGCACCGACAGGGGACCCCATTGTGGTGCGCCTGCGCGGATATCTTTTGTCACTGCGCCGAAGTGAGGCTGCCTGCATTAGCGTGCATAGGCAGAAAAAAGCATGATCATCGCGCTGTGCGGCAATCCCAACTGCGGAAAAACCACGCTGTTTAATCTGCTGACAGGCAGCACGCAGCGCGTGGGCAATTATCCGGGCGTCACCGTTCAGCCCTGCGAGGGAACGCTGGAAGCGCGCTTTGCCCGCGGCGCGCCCTCGCGCGTGGTGGATTTACCCGGAGCATACGCGCTGTCGCCCTATACGCCCGAGGAAAGCGCCGCGCGCGATTATATCGTTAGGGAAAAGCCCGATGTGATCGTGCATATCATGGACGCCTGCACGCTGGCGCGCGGGCTGTATCTGACGCTGGAGCTGATGGAGATGGGACGGCCGATGGTGCTGGCGCTGAACATGATGGATGCGCTGCGTGCAGCGGGCGGCAGTGTCAATGCCCGGGCGCTGGAAGATATGCTGCATCTGCCTGTCGTGCCCATCTGTGCGCGCACGGGAGAAGGGGTAGAGGCGCTCTTGTCCGGCATAGCGCAGGCTGCATGCGCACGGGCGCCGCAGCTTTCCGACGCTGCTGCGCGATATGCACGCATTGACGCGCTGATGGCGCGCTGCTATACGCCGCCGCCGGAGCGCCCTACGCCGCTGGCAGACAGGCTGCTGACGGGACGGTATACCGCCTATCCGCTGTTGCTTTTGGTGCTGGCGCTGGTGCTGTTTCTTCCCTTCGGGCCGCCCGGACAGGCGCTCACCCGCCTTGCGAATACCGCGCTGGAGGCAGGCGTTGCGCGCGTGGATGCGCTGCTGACGCGCTTTCAGACCGCTCCTTTGCTGCGCAGCCTGATTGTGGATGGCGCGCTGGCGGGCGTGAGCGCGGTGGTCAGCTTTCTGCCAGCCATCCTGCTGCTGTTCACGCTCACGGGCATTCTGGAGGATACCGGCTTTATGGCGCGCGCCGCGTTTATTCTGGATGCGCCCATGCGCCGTCTGGGGCTGTCCGGGCACAGCTTTCTGCCGCTCATGACAGGCTTTGGATGCAGCGTTCCGGCCATTTTGTCGGTGCGCACTCTGCGGACTGCGCGCGACCGCCGCTTTACGGCGCTGCTCATTCCGTTTATTCCCTGCGGTGCGAAAGCGCCTGTCTGCCTCTTTTTTGCCTCGCAGCTGCTGCCCGAACTGGGTGTGTGGCTGCCCTTCTCCGCCTATGCGCTGGGACTTGCTGCAGCGCTTCTTGCGTCGCTTCTGCTGCGCAGAGGATTAAGCGGTGCGCCATCGTCTTTTTTATTGGAGCTGCCGCTCTATCATTTGCCCACGCTGCGCGGGCTTGCGCGGGTGATGCGTGACAAAACACGCGATTTTCTGTCCCGCGCGTTTACGGTGGTGTTTGTGTCCGCATTGATTCTATGGAGCCTGCGCACGTTTACGCCCGCGCTGACGGTGGCGAGGGGCTTGCAGGACAGCCTTTTGTATCGCGCGGGCAGAGGAGTGTCCTTTGTTTTCCGACCGCTGGGTTTTGGCACGCCGGAGTGTGTATCCGCCCTGATTGCCGGGCTGTTTGCCAAGGAAAACATCGTTTCCGCCCTGTCCATGGCGGGCGCTGTCTTTTCGTCGGAGGCCGCCTGCCTGGCGTTTTTGGCCTTTGCGCAGCTTTATGCGCCCTGCATGGCGGCCTGCGCTGTATTGAAACGCGAATTGAACAGCCGCGGGCGCATGCTGCTCTTCGTCTGCGCGCAGACGGTGCTGGCATGGCTCGCGGCCTGGCTGGTTTATACGGTCAGCCTTCGGCTTCTGCGGTGAAGCTCACTTCAACGCGGGCGTTGCTGGTGACCACATTCAGCGTTTTTTCACCGCCTGCGCGGTTGCCAAGATTGTTGGAGCCATTGGAGGTGGCGCTGTGCACGGTGTATTCCTCCGCCGCGCCTCTGACGGTGCCAAGCACGGAGCCGTTGCTGGTCTTGATGAAGATATCATGCGCCATCAGAGCGGTCATCTCCACGCGTCCGTTGCTGGTGGTCAGATGAAGCTCCTGATCGGAGGACACTTTCTCCGCCAGAATTCTGCCATTGCTGGTCACAGCCCGAATGCCTTCGCGGGCATATACATCCTGCATGACGATGCGTCCGTTGGTGGTTACCGCCTCGATGTGGCGGGATACAACGTTTTCCAGCAGAATGCGCGCATTGCGCGTGGTCAGATACATCGCTTCCGTGCAGGTGACGCCATGCACGCAGATGCGGTCATTCTTGCTTTCCGCCTGAACAAAGCCCTTGTATACGCGCGGCAGCACCACCTCGATGGGCGGTTCCCCTGTCACGTTGATGGATACCAGGTTTCTGCCGACGCTTTCAATCAGCTTGCCGACGCTTTCCAGCAGGTTGTCCAGAGAAAAGGGCTGTCCCTTTTGCTCGTTGGCAAAGCTGGATACGGGGCGGTTGTGGTGTTCGAGCGTCAGCACGCCTTCATCTTCATGCAGCTGGAACACATCGTTCGCGCCAATGCGGTAACGCAGGGTGATTTCTTC
>CAMGDO010000129.1 GCA_946042585.1 uncultured Clostridia bacterium | reverse complement strand
CTCAAACCTATTGAAAAATGAGGCTTTGTCTGCTATAATATTTAGGCTTAAATGAAAGCCTTGAGTTCTGACCTTTTCCCCAACAATGATGCCAAGTCTCCACACTCACCAATTTAGTCTCCAATAGCGCGAAGAATTGAGCAGAGTGATGCGGAATTGTGGTCTTGCAACTCAGACTATACGGAAGACTGGCTTTAATCACAAGCTGTTTCCGTGTGAAGCTTTAAGTAGTTTTGTACACGTTCGAGGGGTTATGATTCCTGCGAATTTGAGGGAAATCAAGCCAGGTTTTCTAATCCCGACGATGAAGCCGGTGGATAAGTAAAGAATTCAGCGCATGGGATGCGCAGAGAAAAGCACAGAATTCAAAATAAATGGGCAGTCCTGAAGCGGGACTGTCCATTTTGTCTGCTTGCTGCGACTGGGAGCAACAACGGGTTGCTTGTGTTATGCAGCTTCTCGTGCTATGATGTTTGCAAGGGGGTGCCTATCATGGATACAAAGGATATTCTGCTCGACCTGAGAACACAAAGAGGATTGTCGCAGGAAGAACTGGCGGAAAGACTGTTTGTGACCAGACAGGCGGTTTCCCGCTGGGAAAACGGGGAAACAATCCCCAATACGGCAACGCTGAAGCTGCTGTCCAAGCTCTTTGATGTTTCCATCAATACGCTTCTGGGGTCTCCCAGACAGCTGATCTGCCAATGCTGCGGCATGCCGATGGATGATGCTGTCATCAGCCGGGAAACGGATGGCGCTTTCAATGAGGAATACTGCAAGTGGTGCTACGCCGAAGGAAAGTATACATATAAGAATATGGATGATTTGATCAACTTCTGCGCCGAGCATATGGCCAATGAAAGCTTTACATCAGAACAGGTGCGGGCGTATATGTCGGATATGCTGCCCAAATTGAAATACTGGAAACAATCCCGGGAGTAATCGGTACGCCTGAAAGGGGAGAACCTTTTCGGGCGTTTTCTTTTTGTTGTATTTTGGATGCTCAAAGGGAAAGAAGCTTTCACCTGAAAACACCATCTACGCGGAGATGAAAGCGCCATGCGGCGAAAAACAGGGCCGAAAAACTTGACGCATATAGAAAAAAGAGTATAATTATATAGTGACTCTGCAAAAACAGCGGATAGAAAAGCGACAGGCTGTTCATAGGGATTCGGCCATACTCCGCTCTGCGGCATAACGACTGAATATTGGGAGAATGTATCCATGAAAATCAAAACTCCGCTTACAAAAGAGCGGCTGCGTAACCATTTTACTTATGGCGCATGGAAGTATATTCTGGCGATTACTCTTTGCGCTGTGGGATGGAACCTTTTGTATACAATGACGGCATATCGTGCACCGGAGGAGCTGCGCGTGGATCTGTATATTCAGACTTCCACGGCCGATGAAACCCAGGTGCATACCTATATGCAGAAAATCAAGGAAAACAGCGTGCCGGATATGGAAACCGTGCAGACGGTGCTGCTGACCGCTTCTTCGAATGATTATTACGGGGACATGCAGCTGTCGATCTATATCATGGCGCAGGAAGGCGATATTTATCTGCTTCGATCGTCGGACTTCAAGAAGTTCGCGTCGCAGGGCTGCTTTATTGACCTGGCGCCCTATATCGATGCAGGCGCGCTTGACAGCGTGGAGGGCATGGATCTGTCGGCGGGTTATGTGGCGCTGGTGGATGAGGAAGGCGTCGTTGCCAGCGATAAAATACTGTTTGGTATTCCGGCTTCTTCCCTCAAGGGCTTGGAGAATGCGCTGAAAATCGACTGCCGGGATCTGGTCATTGGCGTTACTGCGTTCAGCGGAAATGAAGAGAATGTCATCACCTTCCTCAATGAGCTGCTCTCGCGCGCCCTGGCGGATGATATCAGGCTGGACACCGCGCAGTAAACCGAATGCAAAACGCCGCGTTTGGTTCGCCAAGCGCGGCTTTTTATCAGATGAAATGAATGGAGAGAAACATGCTGTACGATGCTGTTGTGTTTGATCTGGATGGTACGCTGACGGATTCTTACGAGGGAATTGCAAACTGCGTGGTTTATGCGCTGCAAAAGATGGGACGTCCTGTGCCGGAAGAGGCGGCGCTGCAAAAGTATATGGGCCCGCCGCTGGTCTATTCGTTTATGCATTATGACGGAATGACCGAAGAAGAGGCCGTGTACGCTATGCAGCTGTACAGGGAGCTGTATGTTCCGAGCGGCTGGAAGCAAAACCGGGTGTATTCGGGCATTCGCGTGCTGCTCAAGGAGCTGCATGAAAACGGCGTGCATGTGTGCGTGGCAACCGGAAAGCCGCAGGAGACAAGTGAGCGCATTCTTGAATACTTCGGCCTTATGCCGTATATTGATGCCGTAGCGGGGCCCACACTGCAGGCCAAAACAGCGGACAAGACAATGCTGATTATGCGCGCGCTGGAGGGTATTTCCTATCGAAAAGCCGTGATGGTGGGCGACAGAAGCACGGATATCACCGGCGCGGCTGGCTATGGCATTGACAGCATTGCCGCTGGCTATGGCTATGGCGAAAGGGAAGAGCTTGAAAGCGTAAAGCCGACCTATTATGTGCAATCCGTCGAGGAGCTCAGCCGGATTCTGTTGGGCTATGTTCCCGCACAGCGGGGGTATTTCATCACAATGGAAGGGTTGGACGGCTGCGGCAAAACGACCCAGATGGATGCCGTTGAGCATGCGCTGATCCAGCGCGGATATGACGTAAGGCGTTCGCGCGAGCCGGGCGGATGCGCTATTTCGGAGAAAATCCGCGATTTGCTGCTGGATGTGCGCAACGGCGGCATGTGCGATATAACGGAAGCCATTCTGTATGCGGCATCCCGCGCACAGCATGTACGCGAGGTGATTCGTCCAGCGCTTGCGAGCGGGCAGGTGGTGCTGTGCGATCGTTTTGTGGATTCCAGCATTGCTTTCCAGGGCGGCGGACGTGAGCTGGGCGTGGAGCTGGTGCAGAAGATCAACGCGCCTGCACTGGACGGCTGTCGTCCGGATACAACGGTTTATCTGAAACTGGATCATCAGACGGCGCTCAATCGCCGCAGCGCGGCATCAACGCCTGATCGGATTGAGAGCGAAAAAGAAAGCTTTCATGCGCGCGTTGAGGCGGCATATGATTTGCTGGTCGGGCAGGACCCGCAGCGGTTTGTGATTGCGGATGCGAGGAAAAAACCGGAGGAAATCACGCAGGAGATTCTTGAGGCGCTCTATTTGCGCATGGAGAAGGCAGGGATGGCATAATATGCGGGTTGTTGTTGGCATGTCAGGCGGTGTGGATTCCGCTGTTTCTGCGCTTTTGCTCAAGCGCGCCGGATATGATGTGCTGGGCGTATTCATGAAGAACTGGGAAGAAAAGGACGCGGACGGCGTGTGCACCTCCGAGGGCGATTGGCGCGACGTGCAGCAGGTGTGCGAGCTGATCGATATCCCGTACTATTCCGTGAATTTTGCGAAAGAGTACTGGGAGCGCGTTTTTTCGCTGTTTCTGAATGAATACAATGCGGGCAGAACGCCCAATCCGGACGTTTTGTGCAACCGCGAAATCAAGTTCAAGGCGTTTCTGGATTTTGCCATGCAGCTGGGCGCGGAGAAAATCGCCACAGGGCATTTTGTTCAGACGAATCCGCAGGGGCAGCTGCTCAAGGGCGTTGACCCCAACAAGGAGCAATCCTATTTTCTGTATATGCTACACAGCACGCAGCTTCAAAAGGCGATTTTCCCGGTCGGCGGCATGAGCAAGGCGCAGGTGCGGGAGATTGCCAGAGATGCGGGGCTGCCGGTGGCTGTCAAGAAGGACTCGACCGGGATTTGCTTTATCGGCGAACGCAATTTCAAGCGCTTTCTTGCCCAGTATCTTCCTGCGCAGAGCGGCGATATGGTGACGCCGCAGGGAGAAGTGGTGGGCCGTCACGATGGGCTGATGTTCTATACACTCGGTCAGCGGCGCGGTCTTGGCATTGGCGGGCATGGCGACGGGCGCAGCTATTTTGTTGTCGATAAGGATCTGAAAAACAATCAACTGATTGTGGCGCAGGGAGAGGATCATCCGCTGCTGTACAGCCGCGGTGCGCGCATTGAGCAGCTGACCTGGATTGACCGGGCGGCTGAAAAGGGACGCACCTATGGCGTCAAGACACGCTATCGCCAGATGGATCAGGCGGCTGTGATTACGGAACTGGACGGAGACACGGCGGTGATTGCATTTGATGAAGCGCAGCGCGCGGTGACTCCCGGTCAGAGCCTTGTCATCTATGACGGTGAAGTGTGCCTGGGCGGCGGCATTATCTCAAAGGCCATCCGATA
>CAMGDO010000128.1 GCA_946042585.1 uncultured Clostridia bacterium | reverse complement strand
CTACACCTAAGCCTTCGTCGGCAGCGTCAGATGTGTATAAGAGACAGGCACACTGACAGCGACCGGCGGACAGGAAGGGGAACGGTCATGCACGAAGCGGAAGGCAGAGGCGCGATGGTCGCGGGAATGCGTCAGACGCTGCGGCTGATTGCTTCCGGCAGGGCTGCATGCGCGTATATCGCCCGCGATGCGGACGAGCGCATGCGCGAAGAGGTTTCCCGGGCCGCGCAGGCGGCGGGCGTGCCCCTCAGCGATGGAGAAAGCATGGCTGAGCTGGGCCGCAGATGCCGCATTGCCGTGGGCTGCGCCGTGGCCGCCAGAACAAAAGAGGGCTGAGCCCTCGCCTAACTTGACTATAGCTTCCGGGGGTTGCGGAAGTTTTATAGGAGGAGATCGGGAAAGAAACCCCGCTCCGATCAATTATCAGGAGGTGCTTCCATGCCTACGATCAATCAGTTGATCCGCAAGGGAAGAGAAGACGTCGTCAAAAAGTCGACTGCGCCCATCCTGCAGGGTTGCCCGCAAAAGCGCGGCGTATGCCTGAGCGTCAAAACCACGACGCCCAAGAAGCCGAATTCGGCTCTGCGCAAGATCGCGAGAATCCGTCTGACCAATCAGATCGAGGGTACTTGCTATATCCCCGGCATTGGTCACAATCTGCAGGAGCACAGTGTGGTGCTGATCCGCGGTGGCCGCGTTCGCGACCTGCCCGGCGTTCGCTATCACATCATCCGTGGCGCTCTGGATACGGCGGGCGTCGCCAAGCGCATGCAGGGCCGTTCGCTCTATGGCGCGAAACGCCCCAAGAAGTAAGTTATTACCGCAGGGGTTCCTTCTGACAGATCCGCTGCGTCCCTTTGCCGCAGCGAGCCTTGCCTCTCCGCTTGGAACGGTGGACTGCGCAAGCGCCCGCACAGGACAAAGGACGCACTGATAGCGCTCAGAACGGCGTGATGCTGACATGCCAGAGACGGTACGTGGGAAGGACCGCAATCAAGGAGGGAACAAGATGCCCCGTCGTGGATTTATCCCCAAGCGTGAAGTACTCCCCGATCCCGTATACGGGACGGTTGTTGTCACCAAGCTGATCAACCAGATCATGCTTGACGGCAAGCGCGGCGTAGCGCAGCAGGTGTGCTACAAGGCCTTTGAAATGGTCGCTGAAAAGAGCGGCAAGGACGCCAACGAAGTGTTCCAGCAGGCGCTGGCCAACGTGATGCCCCAGCTGGAAGTGAAGGCTCGCCGTGTCGGCGGCGCCACCTACCAGGTCCCCATGGAGATCCGCCCCGAGCGCCGTCAGACCCTGGCGCTGCGCTGGATCGTGGATTTCAGCCGCACCCGCGGTGAAAAGACCATGGCCGAACGCCTGGCTGCCGAGCTGCTCGATGCGTCTGCCAACACCGGCAACGCTGTGCGCCGCAAGGAAGAAATGCACCGTATGGCCGAAGCCAACAAGGCCTTCGCCCATTACCGCTGGTAAGGCGCTGCGCGCGCTGAGCGCGTAAAGCCTTCCGCATTGACAAACACTAACAAGTAAGGAGATAACGCATTCCATGCCCAGAAGCCATCCGCTTGAAAAGGTACGCAACATCGGCATCATGGCGCACATCGATGCCGGCAAAACGACCACTTCCGAACGCATTCTGTTCTATACGGGACGCGTGCATCGCTTAGGCGAAACCCATGAAGGCAGTGCCACCATGGACTTTATGGCGCAGGAGCAGGAACGCGGCATCACCATCCAGTCGGCCGCTACTACTTGCCAGTGGCTGGGCCACCGTATCAACATCATCGACACCCCTGGTCACGTTGACTTCACCATGGAAGTTGAGCGCGCGCTGCGCGTGCTGGACGGCGCCGTGGCGGTCTTCTGCGCAAAGGGCGGTGTTGAGCCTCAGAGTGAAACGGTGTGGCGCCAGGCGACCAAGTATGGCGTGCCCCGCATTGCCTACGTCAATAAAATGGACATCATGGGCGCGAACTTCGAGCGCGTTGTGTCGATGATGAAAGATCGTCTTGGCACCAATGCCGTTCCCATCCAGCTCCCCATCGGTGCCGAAGCCACCTTCCGCGGTATCGTGGACCTGGTCACCATGAAGGCGGAAGTCTACTATGATGACGAGGGCAAGGATATCCGCGAGGAAGAAATCCCGGCTGAACTGCTCGATCAGGCAAGGCAGCTGCACGAGGAACTGGTTGAAGCCGTCGCTTCTGAAAACGATGAACTGATGGAGAAATACCTGGAGGATCCCGAGTCTCTGACGGTGGAGGAGATCAAGGCCGGCATTCGCCACGCCACGGTTTCCAACCGCATGACACCGGTTCTCTGCGGTACTTCCTATCGCAATAAGGGTGTTCAGCCTCTGCTGGACGCGATTGTCGCTTACCTGCCCTCTCCGCTGGATATTCCGGCGATTGTCGGCCACGAGCCGCACACGGGCGCCGAAGTTGAGCGTCATCCCAGCGATGATGAGCCCTTCTCCGCACTGGTTTTCAAGATCATGGTTGACCCCTTTGTGGGCAAGCTGGCTTTCCTGCGCGTGTATTCTGGTCAGATCGCGGCTGGCTCCGTGGCCTACAACACGGTGAAGAACAAGCGCGAGCGCCTGAATCGTATCGTGCTGATGCACGCCAACCATCGCGAAGACCTGGAGGGTGCTTATGCAGGCGAAATCGTGGCTGCTGTGGGTCTGAGCAACTCCACAACCGGCGATACGCTCAGCGATGAAAAGCATCCTGTCGTTCTCGAGTCCATTGACTGTCCCGATCCCGTCATTCAGGTCGCTATCGAGCCCCGCTCCAAGGCCGGTATGGACAAGATGTCCATCGCCCTGCAGCGCCTGGCTGAAGAGGATCCCACCTTCCGCACCTGGACCGATCAGGAGACCGGCCAGACCATCATCGCCGGCATGGGCGAGCTGCATCTGGAAATCATCGTGGACCGCATGATGCGCGAGTTCAAGGTGGAAGCCAAGGTCGGCAAGCCCCAGGTGGCCTATCGCGAGGCGATCACCCGCAAAGCCCGCGGCGAAGGCCGCTACGTCCGCCAGACCGGCGGTCACGGCGCCTATGGTCATGCTGTGATTGAGATCGAGCCCAACGAGCCCGGCGCCGGCTATCTGTTTGAGGATAAGACCGTTGGCGGCGTGGTTCCCAAGGAATTCATCGGCGCAATCGATAAGGGCATCCAGGAAGCCACCAAGAACGGCATTCTGGGCGGCTACGAAGTCGTTGACATCAAGGTCACGCTGGTAGACGGCTCCTCCCATGATGTTGACTCCAACGAAATGGCGTTCAAGGTCGCCGGCTCCATGGCCTTCAAGGATGCCATGGCGAAGGCTGGCCCCAAGCTGATGGAGCCCATGATGAAGCTGGACGTCACCGTGCCCGAGCAGTACCTGGGCGACGTGATTGGCGATCTGAACGCCCGCCGCGGTCAGCTGCAGGGCATGGATACCAATCCCGGCGAAACCGTGGTGCACGCATTTGCTCCGCTGTCCGAGCTGTTTGGTTATTCCACCAGCCTGCGCAGCCGCACGCAGGGCCGCGGCGTTTTCACCATGCAGATTGGTCATTACGACGAAGTGCCCAAGTCCATCGCCGAAAAGGTTCTTGGCAAATAACAGACTATCTTTCCAACAATAGAGGAGGATTATTCCAATGGCGAAGCAAAAGTTTGAGCGCAACAAGCCTCACGTAAACATTGGTACGATCGGCCACGTAGACCATGGCAAGACCACCCTGACCGCTGCCATCACGATGGTTCTGGCTGCCGAAGGTCATGCGCAGAAGATGAAGTATGACGAAATCGACAAGGCTCCGGAAGAGAAGGCGCGCGGAATCACGATCAACACGGCGCACGTGGAGTACGAGACGGACAATCGTCACTATGCGCATGTGGACTGCCCCGGCCATGCTGACTATGTAAAGAACATGATCACCGGCGCTGCGCAGATGGACGGCGCGATTCTGCTGGTGTCCGCGCCCGATGGCCCGATGCCCCAGACCCGCGAGCACATTCTGCTGGCCCGTCAGGTAGGCGTGCCCTACATCGTGGTGTTCATGAACAAGGTCGACCTGCTGGACGACGAGGAACTGCTGGAGCTGGTAGAGATGGAAGTGCGCGAGCTGCTGAACAGCTACGACTTCCCTGGCGACGACATTCCGATCGTGAAGGGCTCTGCGCTCAAGGCGCTTGAGTACATGCAGAACGACGGCAGCGATCCGCACAACGCTCCTGAGTGCCAGTGCATTTATGAGCTGATGAGTGAAGTGGACCGCTACATTCCCAACCCGACCCGTGACGACGAGAAGCCCTTCCTGATGCCCGTGGAAGACACGATGACGATCACCG
>CAMGDO010000127.1 GCA_946042585.1 uncultured Clostridia bacterium | reverse complement strand
CTTCTTGTTGCCGCGGAAACCCATGCCGCCCGAGGAAGCCCAGGACAGCGCATTGCCGTTGACGTCGGTGATGGTCACGATGGTGTTATTGAAGGAAGAACTGATATGCGCAACGCCGCGCTCGACGAGCTTCTTTTCACGGCGCTTGCGGGAAATCTTCTTCGCCTTGGGTTGAGTTTTGGGTGCCATTTATATCCCTCCGCGCCCCTCACAGGGGCATCTCACTTCAGCTTACTTGGTAGCCTTTTTCTTGCCAGCAACCTGCTTCTTGGGACCCTTGCGGGTGCGCGCATTCTGCTTGGTGTTCTGGCCGCGAACCGGCAGGCCCCGGCGATGACGCACACCGCGATAGCTGCCGATTTCCATGAGGCGCTTGATATTGAGCGAAACATCGCGGCGCAGGTCGCCCTCCACCTTCAGGTGATGCTCGATATACTCGCGCAGCTTGCTGATTTCGTTCTCGGAGAGGTCCTTTACGCGGGTGTCAGGATTGATACCAGTCTCGGCAATAATCTGCTTGGACGTGGTCAGGCCGATCCCGTAGATATAGGTCAGGCCAATCTCGACGCGCTTCTCTCTGGGCAGGTCAACGCCCGCAATACGTGCCATGTGTTGGTTACACCTCCAAATGTGTTCGGTTGTTTTCAACCGTGAGACCGGGTGGGAAAGACCCCGGAAGTGTATGGTTTCTGCCTGTGGTCCCTCGGGAATGGGAAGCTCCTTCGGGCAGCCGCCCACGGCAGTGAGCCATCCTGTGAAGTATGCGGCATATGCCGCTGCGCTTTCGCGCCGGGGAGCGCTTCTCCCCTCTTTTTATCGCTTAGCCCTGCTTCTGCTTGTGCTTGGGGTTCTCGCAAATGACCATGACGCGGCCCTTGCGCTTGATGATCTTGCACTTTTCGCAGATGGGCTTCACAGACGGACGAACCTTCATTGGAAATCCTCCTTGCTTTCGATCATGCCTTGCGGCAGGTACGTAAATGGAATGCCTTTTATGCCTTGCTGCGCCAGGTAATACGGCCTCGCGTCAGATCATAAGGCGAGAGCTCAACCTTGACCTTGTCGCCGGGATAGATGCGGATGAAATTCATGCGCATTTTGCCGGAGATGTGCGCCATGATGCGGTGGCCGTTGGGAAGCTCCACAAGGAACATGGCGTTGGGCAATGCTTCTACGATCTTGCCTTCCATTTCGATGACGTCATTCTTTGACAAACCGGTAAGCCCTCCTTATTATGCTCGGTCGCATTTCACCTTTGCTCTTTTCGCTTTACTTGGGAAGATGGGCAGCCGGGCCTTCGGGCGCAGCCTCGCCCGTTCGGAAGGCAGCCAGTGCGCTTCGCACATCGCTGTCCTTCAGGCGGTCCATATGATAAAGCGAGAGGATTTCGGGCGCCTCATGCGGCGTCGCGGACAGATGCTTGCGCCTTTTTCGCTTGGGATGAGCCACCTTTCGGCGGTCTCCGTCGGCGATCAGGGCAAAATCGTCGTCCACACATAATAATACCACAAACATATGCCCTTTGTCACGCCCTTTTTTTGAAAAAACAACATTTCCTTCCTTAATTTCCGGTTTCAAATGTCATTTTCTCCTTTCAGGGTGTCCTGCCAGCGAAATCCGGGGTATGTGAGGACCTCGGGCAGACCGTTTGTCACCGCGACAGTATGCTCATAATGCGCACAGGGCTTATGGTCGTTGGTCACGATGGTCCAGCCATCCGCCAGCTGATGCACGGCATAGCGGCCCATCGCAATCATCGGCTCGATGGCGATGGTCATGCCGCGGCGCAGGCGCACGCCGTGTCCCGCATGGCCGAAATTGGGCACGCTGGGATCCTCGTGCATTTCCTTGCCGATGCCATGGCCGGTCAGATCGCGGATGACGCCATACTGATGGCTTTCCGCCAGCGTCTGCACGGCTTCGCCGATATCGCCGATGCGGTTGCCATCCAGCGCCTGCCGGGCGCCCGCCCAGAAGCACTCCTCCGTCACGCGAATCAGCTTTTCGCATTCGGGGCTGATCTGACCCATCCCCTGGGTGAAGGCGCTGTCCGCCTGCCATCCATCCAGAATCAGACCGCAGTCCACCGATACGATGCTGCCTTCCTCCATGCGCACATGCTTGGAAGGAATGCCGTGAACCACTTCGTCGTCAATACTCACGCACAGCGTGGCGGGATAATCATAATACCCCAGAAACGAGGGCGTCGCGCGTCCCTTCACGATCAGTTCATGGGCATAGTGATCCAGATCCATCGTGGTCATGCCCGGCGCCATCTTTTCTCTCAGCGCGCACAGCACATCATAGAGCAGATGCCCGGCGGAGCGCATCTTTGCCAGCTGCAGCTCATTTTTGATGGTAATCATATCAATCCTTCGTCTTGAGTGCGGCAAGAACCTTCTGATAGTTCTCCTCGATGGTGCCAACGCACACGGCAGTGGACAAAAGCCCCTTTTCGCGATAATAGCTGATCAGGGGCGCGGTCTTTTCCTGATATACAGCCAGACGCGTGCGGATGGTTTCGGGCTTGTCATCATCGCGCTGATACAGTTCGCCATTGCAGGCAGGGCACTTGTCGCCTTCGAGCATGCTGACATGATATGTGCCGCCGCAAGCCGCGCATACCCTGCGGCCGGAGAGGCGGTTGATGATGATTTCATCGGGCACATCGATATTGAGCGCTACATCGATGGTGGCAATGCCCTCCAGCGCTTCGGCCTGCGCGACCGTGCGCGGGAAACCATCCAGAATGTATCCGTTCTGACAATCAGGCTCCGCCAGACGTTCCTTCACCATGGCCACCACCACTTCATCCGGCACGAGCTCGCCCTTGTCCATATAGCGCTTGGCGTCCATCCCGGTGGGCGTCTGCTCACGAATTGCGCGGCGGAACATATCGCCCGTGGAAATCTGGGGAATGTTCATATACTTCATCAGCTGCTGCGCATGCGTGCCCTTGCCCGCGCCAGGAGGTCCCAGAAATACGATATTCATAGCTGAATGCTCCTTTGTTGTTGATTAACCGCACAAAAACGCCGTTTTTCTGCGGCATGGCATGAGCGCCACAAAATCCCATCCCGCCCTTACGGGCAGGAATGGGATCTTGTATGCATTTGTCGCGTCCTCAGGAATCAAAGGAATCCCTTGTAGTGACGCATCACCATCTGCGCTTCCACCTGACGCACAGTCTCGATGGCGACGCTTACAGCAATCAGAATGGAAGAAGCCGCGAACGGGATTCTCACATTCTGCCATACTGTCAGCAGGGTCGGCACCGTGGCCAGAACAGCCAGGAACAGAGCAGCAAACAGGGTGAGGCGGTTGGAAGTACGCTGGAGATAATCCACCGTATTCTTGCCCGGACGACGGCCGGGAACATGACCGCCCTGCTTCTGAATGTTGTCAGCGATTTCACGCGGATTGAAGGTGATGCTGGTGTAGAAGTAGGAGAACGCCACGATGAGCAGCGCGCACACGATCAGGTACAGCGCGGAAGTCTGGGACATGTAAGTGCTCCACCACTTGTAAACGCCGCTGTTGGTGCCAAAGAAGGCGAAGATCGTGCCGGGGAAGCTCAGGAAGGAGTAAGCGAAGATCAGCGGCAGCACGCCGACGGAGACAACCTTCATCGGGATATGCGTGCTCTGACCGCCGTAAATCTTGCGATTCACAACGCGCTTCGCATACTGCACGGGGATGCGGCGTTCAGCCATATCCACGAAGGTAACCAGGGTGATGATCACCAGTGCGGTCACGATGATGAGCAGGAACTGCCAGAAGGTCGTTCCGTAATGGGTGATCCCCACAGCGTCGGTGAAAGCCAGCACGACGCCGTTGAAGAGGTTGGAGATAATGCCGGCGAAGATCAGCAGGCTCACGCCGTTACCGATGCCGTTCTTGGTGATACGCTCGCCGATCCACATCGCCAGGGCAGTGCCGCCGGCCATGATGATACCGATGGTCATATAACCGAAGAAGTTGTTGTAGCTGGCATAGAGCACATCGTTGCTCCTGTTGAGACCGGCAATGATGCCGATGGACTGCAGCACAGCCAGGCCAACCGTCACATAGCGGGTGATGCGGTTGATCTTCTGCTTGCCTTCCTCGCCGCCTTCCTTCTGAAGGCGCTCAAGAGCAGGAATGGCCACGCACAGCAGCTGCATAATAATGCTGGCATTGATGTAGGGCGTAATACCCATGGCCATGATGGTCATCTGGCTGAAGGAGTTACCGGTCATCATGTTGACCAGGCCAAGCATGTCGTAACTGTCGGCGACTTCCTTCACCACGGCCGCGTTAATGCCAGGAACGGGAATTACGCTGACCAAGCGGAAGAGCACCAACATCAAGCTGTCTCTTATACACATCTGACGCTGCCGACGAAGGCTTAGGTG
>CAMGDO010000126.1 GCA_946042585.1 uncultured Clostridia bacterium | reverse complement strand
ACACCTAAGCCTTCGTCGGCAGCGTCAGATGTGTATAAGAGACAGGTTTGGCATCCTGCTGATTGTCGTGGCGCTGAACTTTGTGCTCAATCGCCTGACCAAGGGCGAATTCTCCATCTGAGAAAGGATCGATACTGATGGCAACCGTAACGATTAAACATGTCACCAAGGCCTTTGGTGATAACGTTGTTCTCAAGGAATTCAACGAGGTCTTTCAGGAAGGGGAATTTATCACGCTTCTGGGCCCTTCCGGCTGCGGAAAAACCACCATGCTGCGCATCATCGCCGGCTTTGAAAAGCCGACCACCGGCGAACTGTATATCGACGATCAGCTGGTATCGGGCGGCAAGACGTTTATCCCCCCCGAAAAGCGCAGCATCGGCATGGTGTTTCAGAGCTATGCCGTATGGCCGCACATGAATGTGTATGACAACGTGGCGTATCCGCTCACCATCAAAAAGGAACCCCGGGAAAAAATCAAAGCCAGCGTGGAGCATGTGCTGGAGATTGTGCATCTGAGCCAGTATGCCCAGCGTTTCCCCAATCAGCTTTCGGGTGGTCAGCAGCAGCGTGTGGCGCTGGCGCGCGCGCTGGTGGCAGCGCCCAAGCTGCTGCTGCTGGATGAGCCGCTTTCCAATCTGGACGCCAAGCTGCGTGAGTCCATGCGCTTTGAAATCAAGGAAATCCAGCGCCAGCTGGGCATCACCGTGGTGTATGTGACCCACGATCAGACCGAAGCCATGGCGATGAGCGACCGGATTTTCCTGATTAACCGCGGCGTAGTGCAGCAGTGCGGCACGCCTGCCGAGATTTACAACCATCCTGCCAACCAGTTCGTGGCGGACTTCCTGGGCAAGGTCGATTTCTTCAAGGGCGAGGTGCAGGACGGCCGCATCGTGTTTGCCGATATGGCGGGACAATCCATTGCCTATGACGGCCCGCGCACCGGCAGGGTGGAGGTGGCTGTGCGCCCCGAAAACCTTTACTTTACGGAAAACGGCGTGCTGGAAGGGGTGCTGGAGGCGCAGTATTATCTGGGCGATGTGGATGACTGCCGCGTGCGCGTGGGCAATACGCTGGTGCGCGTGATTACAAACGGGCATGCGTACAAGGATCTCAGAAATGGGCAAAAGGTGCAGCTGGGCGTGCGCGATATCATGGTGTTTGAGGATAACGGCCTGCTGGAGCAGATGCTCAAGATTCAGACCTGACGTAAATCAGGGTTTGGTGCGGCCCAGCATGAACCAATGATCATTAGGACGCTGGCCGGAGCAAAGGCAGGCAGCGCGTCCGTTCCGGCCAGCCATGAGGTTTCGGATGAAAATCATTGAATACTTCACAGCCGAACAGCCGGAGCACTGGCTGCGGGAAATCGAAAAATGCGACTGGAGCGCCGGGCAGTATCTGCATGCGCTGCTGCGGGATGGAAAACTGAAGGAACTGGTCGGACAGACGGCGAAGGTGCTCCTGCTGGTGGAGGAGAGCACACAAAAACTGGTTTCCTTCTGCACTCTGGCGCCGCTGGACGACATTCAGCCCACGCAGCTGACTCCGTGGATTGGCTTTGTGTATACCTTTCCGGAATATCGCGGACGCCGCTGCGCCGGCAGGCTTCTGGCCTGCGCGGAAAAGCTGGCTGCCGCTGAGGGAATGCAGGCTGTATATATCTCCACCAGCCATACCGGGCTGTATGAGAAATATGGCTATACGTTTTATCAGATGCTCAAGGATGTGGAGGGCGAGGATTCGCGGGTGTACATCAAGGCGCTGCAGGGAAAGACGGGCGGCGCGTGCATGGAGCCGGGCAGTCCCATTGACAAAGCATAGAAAACCCGATAAAATAACATCGTCTTCGAGCCCTGCTTCCTGTGGCGAATGCTATGGAAACCGGGCCGTGCTGAGAAATCGGCTTCAGGGTTGTGCGGGAAACGGCGCAGCCTCCCTTTTGCAAAGAAGACGGAATACGCTGGCACAAAACGACTGTACCTGTGCAGCAGCTGTATATCCGCTTCCCGGCAAGGGGAAGCGGATTTTTTATCAGGCTCGGACGGCACGCCGAAAGGATGGGGCATACCAGAAGTGAAAGGATGGAACGAAAACATGAAAAAACGGCTCAGCCTTCTGCTTGCACTGCTCATGACACTGTCGCTGTGTCTGCCGGCCGCGGCGCAAAATGACGCCAAGCGCGTGTTTGTCGATTCGCTGGGACGCGAAGTGATGGTGGATCAGGAGATCACCCGAATTGCCGTGACAGGCGCGCTGGGACAGATCACCGTGTTCGCGATTGCGGGAGATTTGTTTGTGGGTCTTCCCAACGCATGGGACGAGGACGAAAAGGCCTATCTGGATGAGAAATACCATGATCTGCCGGAGCTGGGGCAGGTGTATGGCGGCAAGGGCGCCATGAATCTGGAAGAGCTGCTCAAGGCGGCTCCGCAGGTTGTGATTGATATCGGTGAGCCCAAGGAGGGCGTGGCGGAGGATATGGACGCCATGCAGAATCAGACGGGCATTCCGTGGGTGCATATTTCTGCCTATATCGAAAGCCTGGATCAGACCTATGCGCTGCTGGGCGAGCTGCTCAACCGTCCGGAAAAGGGCAGGGAGCTGGGCGAATACTGCGCGAAGACCTACGCAAGCCTCAGCGCGCTGGTAGAAAACGTGGAAAAGGTGAATCTTCTGTGTGTGCTGGGCGAAAAGGGACTGAATGTGCTGGCGAAGGGCTCGTATCACAGCACAATTATCGATCTGATGACCAACAATCTGGCGGTGGTGGACAATCCTTTGTCCAAGGGCACGGGCAATGAGGTGGACATGGAGCAGATTCTTGCCTGGAATCCCGATGTGGTGATCTTTGGCGAGGGCAGCATCTACGAAACGGTGGCGCAGGATCCGCTCTGGCAGAGCATCTCCGCCATTGAGAACAACCGCTACTACGAAGTGCCGGTCGGCCCCTACAACTGGCTGGGTATGCCGCCCTCCGTGCAGCGCCTGCTGGGCATGCTGTGGATGGGCAAGCTGTTCTATCCCGAACAGGCGACCTATGATCTGTATACAGAGGTGGCGGAATACTACCGGCTCTTCTATGATTACGAGCTGACGCAGGAGCAGTATGACGTGCTGATGCGCAATTCGCTGGGGCGCTGAGAACGAACTGCACAGGGGATGCAGATACCGGGAGGATACGGATGCATGCATTGATTGTCGGTGCGCGGCAGGTGGGCAAAAGCACGATGATTCGCCGCGTGCTGCGCGAGATCAACAGGCCGGTTTTCGGCTTTGAAACCCGCAAGGAGGACGAGCTGGCCGATGCGGAGCGCGGCAGCCCTGTCTATATCTATCCGGCCGGACAGGCGCATGTGCAGACGGCGGACAATCTGGTGGGCTATTGCAAGGATAAGCGGCCCGAGGTGTGCCGCGAGGCGTTTGACCGCTTCGCACCGTCCCTGAAAAACCCGCCGCCGCACAGCATGGTGGTGCTGGATGAGATTGGCTTTATGGAATCGGAGTCGGAGCCCTTCTGCACGCAGATTCTTGCGCTGCTGGAGGGCGATGTGCCGGTGATTGCGGCAGTCAAGCACAATTCCACGCCCTTTCTGGATCAGGTAAAGCAGCATCCCAATTGCCGCTGCTTTCAGATCACCGAGGAAAACCGCGATGCGCTGTTTGAGCAGGTGCTGGCGTTTGTCCGCTCGCAGCTCGATCAATGACCGGCGCAGCTGCTTTGTGGAGGTGATACGATGGGTTTCTGGTGGTGTATGCTGTTTTTCAACTCCCTTGTTCCCGTCGTCATGCTGATCGCAGGAAAGTGGATGCAGAAACGCCCGCCCCGGAAGATCAATGGTGTTTATGGCTTTAGGACGGCGCGTTCCATGCAGAATGAAGATACCTGGCAGTTTGCCAATGTCCATTGCGGGCGTCTTTGGTGGAAGATGGGATGGTATGTGCTGATTCCATCGGTGCTTTTGCAGCTGCCCCTGATGCATAGCGGAGATACGGCCGTCAGCATCGCCGGTATCGTGCTTTGCACCCTGCAGGTCATTGTGATGCTGGCTTCGATCGCTGCAACGGAATCGGCGCTGAAAAAAGCATTCAATGAGAACGGCGAGAGAAAATAAGTCCATGCGATTTCGGGCAACAGGCAAAGGGCGTGACGAAAGATGTCACGCCTCAGAATATCAACAAAGTTGGCACACCGTTGCCGGGATGCAATGAAGGGGCGCAGCCCCTTCATTTTTATTCCGCAGAACCGCTTTGCCGGTTCGAGGAGCGGGGGATACCCCGCTTCCTTCCATATCTTCAGGAGGAGAATTTCCGGGAAAAAGAAAAAACCTTGATTTCTCAAGGTTTTACTGGCGCGCCCCGCGGGATTCGAACCCACGACCTTTTGATTCGTAGTCAAACACTCTATCCAGCTGA
>CAMGDO010000125.1 GCA_946042585.1 uncultured Clostridia bacterium | reverse complement strand
TTCTGCGCGCGCAGCACCATTTCGTCCAGGCAGGCGGACAGATCTACCACCTGCGCGCAGACCTGCGGCAATTCTGTCTCCAGCGCATGCGGCAGCGTCGCGTCAATGACGGCGCACTGCGCGCAGGCGACGGCGTCCACGCTGTCGGGATCGCTGGCGCACAGATAGTAGCATACCTCCGCCCCGCTCTGCTCCCATTGCGCGCCTACTGCGCGCATCAGCGTGCTTTTTCCCGTGCCGGGACCGCCCTTGAGCAGCAGCGTCCATCTGTTCTCCCCCTGCGGAAGCAGGTCGTCAAAATACCCCTGAAAGCCGCGGCAGGTGTTGCTGCCGGGAAAATAAAAATGCGCCGACATGTTGTGTGCCTCCCTGTTTTTCTGGATGCTCCACAATATGCGGCACGGCGCATCTGTTATGCCAGCGATGACAAAATAAAATCCATATACATGCCTACGATATCCAGCGAGGTCAATTCATAGAGCATGCGCGTGCCCACGGCGTCCTCCGCTTCATTGAGCAAAAGCCGCCCATGGTCATAGATGAAATCAACACCGATGAGCGCGCTGTCCAGCCGCGCGGCTACCTCCCGGGCGATGCGCTGCGCCTCCGGCGGCACATCGGCAGGCGCTGCCCGATGATGCAGCCCGAAATTGCTGCGAAAATCCGCCTGGTCGCTCATGCGCAGCATGCCCTGCACCACCTGCGTGCCCAGCATATAAACGCGCAGATCACGTCCCGGCGTATCGCACAGCGGCTGCACCACGGCATGAAAGGCAAACTCGCCAATCGCGGCGCGGTATGCTGCCTCGTCTTCGCACAGCCGCACCTGACGGCCGCCGCAGCCGCCTGCGCCCTTGACCACCACGGGATATGCAAAGGGGCAGGGCATGTCGCCGTCGATAAAGGCGGTATCCATCATGGGCGCAGTATCGCTGAACAAATCGTGCGTGCGCCGCTTGTCATTGAGAATCTCGCTGGTGCGCGCACAGTTGAATACCCGCAGTCCCATGCGCTCCAGATGCCGCGACAAAAGCGGCATGCGCACGCGCATGATGGCAAAATCCCCCTGAACAGGCGCGCCCTGCACGGTGCAGAAGGGCTGATTATCGCGCAGCCCGAAGGCCATATCCTCCACGCAGAGCAGCGCAATGGGCACGCCATGCGCCCTGCTTTCGCGCATCCAGAAGGAAATGAAGCGCTGATTGCGCGCAATCTCGCTTCTTTCGTAGATCAGCAGTCCCCGCATAGCTGCCTCCTGATGTATTGCATGATGTGGTCTGCAGGATTGACGAGCGTCGCCTGAATCAGCCCGCCAAAGTGCGCATTGCTGTTCACCTCGCACACCAACGGCGTGCCGTTGTCATTGAGCAGATCCACGCCGCCAAAATCCAGCCGCAGCGCCCGGCAGGCTGAGAGCGCCAGGCGCTGCTCTTGCGGCGTTACGACGCAGGGCGCGGCGCTGCCGCCGTTTTCAATGTTCGCGCGGAAATCCCCGTGCAGGTTGCGCCGCTCGATGGCAGCCACCACGCGATCCCCCACCACAAACAGCCGCCGGTCGCATCCGGCGCTGGAGGCGATAAAGCGCTGAAACAGCGCGGGCTTCTCGCCTATCTGCGATAGAAGCTTCCGGGCTTCCTGCGCGTCCCTCGCCAGATACACCTGCTGCCCGAACGACCCGCAGCCCTCCTTGATCACCAGCGGCCAGCCCAGACGCTCGCCCGCCTGCTCCACAAACGCCGCATCGCCATAGCCCAGCCCCGGAAAGGTGTGGGGGCACAGCAGCGTATCGGGCTGCGGCACATGGGCTCGCTCCAGCGCCAGACAGGTGAGCGTTTTGTCATCGCACACGGCGATGGCATACGCGCTGTTGAACACACGCACGCCCGATGCCTCCAGACGCCGTGCCAGGCGGATATCCTTGTCATAGAACAATGCGAAATCCGCATGCGTCTCGGGCATCAGAAACAGTTCTGCATTGGTGTAGGGCGTCAGCGTGATCTGCGCGCGCGCGGCAGCCTCCAGAAACAGCGCGCGCATGTGTGCAAAGCTGCCGCTGCGCATGAAGGCGTTGGTAACGAGCATTCCCTGCATGCCTGTGCCTCCCCTTGTGATGATGGTGAGGATATTCTACCATGCATGCCGGGAAAAAGCAAAATGAAAAACAAAAGCAAAAAACCGGCTGGAATGCCGGTTAATTCTTTTGCTTACAGCCATCTTAAGCTCATTGGATCACGCTTCCGGTATATCCGGGGCGCGAGGGCGCTTCATGCTCGCCCATTCCCATGCTGCCGATGCTCTCCAGCGTCAGGCGGCTCACAGATACCTCATACGCCGTGCGCTCCTGCACGGTGCCGTCAGGAAGCTGCTTTTGATAGATGCGGCTCTGGAAGCGCCCCTGCAGCTGCACCCTGTCGCCCACGCTGAGCCCGGAGGCAAAGCGCGCCGTGCGTCCCCAGGCAATGCAGGGAATATAGTCGCTCTTGCCGTAGGACCGGTTGACAGCCAGCATCAGATCGGCTATTTCCCTGCCAAAGGGCGTGGTGCGAAAGGACGGCGGCTTGCACAGCGCGCCGGTGAGAAAGACGGTATTGGGGTTTTCATCCTCGTCCACAGGGCGCAGCCGCTGGGCAAAGGCGGTGAGCAGCAGCCTCCCCGCGCCGCCCATGACCTTGTTGTAGGAGCGAAGCTGCCCCGTCACCGCCACCGTCATGCCCTGCTCAAAGCCCTCCGCCATCAGCCGCTCGGAGATCGTCACCGGCAGCAGGTCAAAGGCGCCCGAGAGGCGCGGCACGCTCAGAATCGTGTGAAAAAACGCTTCTCCGAATACCTCATGATCGAATTGCGGCGTTTCCATGATGACGCCTGCCAGATTCAGTTGATTGGTAGAAAGTTCCATGATGCGTTACACCTCCGGTATTTTTGTTGATGTGGGCTGTTGACGGCCCTGTATATCGATGGTGGTCTCACCGCTTAAGAGGATTTCCGAAACAGGCACAATCTTATACCCATTTTTCCGGTAATAATCCAGCACGGCGGGAAGCGCCTCCACGATGTACTGTGAATCGTTGTGAAACAATACGATATCGCCGCTTTGTACCCGGGTGGCGCGGCGGACAATATCATCCGCGCCGCGGTTTTTCCAGTCCTGGCTGTCCACGCTCCATTGAATGGGCTCATAGCCCTGCACCCGCGCCACGCTGATCAGCCGGTCGTTGTAATCGCCATAGGGCGGGCGAAACAGCGTGGGGCGCACGCCCGTCAGCGCGCTGACGTTATCCGACATTACGCTGAGCTCTTTGATGATGGCCGCTTCGCTCAGCTGGGACATGTGCGGATGCGAGGTGCTGTGATTGCCGATTTCGTGTCCGCGCGCGGCGATTTCCTTCACAAGCTCCGGGAATTTCTGCGTCCAGATGTCCACCAGAAAGAAGGTGGTCTTCACGTCATACTGATCGAGGATATCCAGAATGGCCTCTGTTTTGTCACCGCCCCAGGCCGCGTCAAAGCTGATGGCAATGACGTTGTCCTCCCGGGCAACGCAGTAGATGGGCAGCTCGCGGCGTTTGGAAACCACGCTGGCGGTTTCCGGCAGCGCCAGGGAGTATACGCTGGCCAGCGCAACGAGCAGCGCCAGCGCCAGCAGCGACGCGCGGCGCGTCATCAGCAGATGAAACAATGTTTTTGTGCGCATCGGTTTTTGCGGCGTGCTGCACACTACCGGGCGTTTGATCATAAAAACCCCTCCTTGCTTCCGTGCTTCACACATATGCGGAAAGGATGGCCGATATGCACAAAAGTGCCGCACAGGAATATCCTATGCGGCGGCATGCGCAGAAAATGACGGGATCGACAAAGGTAGTATAAATGCGTATAAACATGTCAAAAATCGTGTCTTTCTGCAAGCTATCTGCGCGCGCGCAGCAGCCCGATCAGGCCGCCGGCCGCAATGCCCATCAGCACGTCTGCCGCCCAGGAGGACAGCGTCAGATGCTGCGCGGTGAGGATGGCATAGAGCGCCACGCCCACCGCCATATAGATGGCGCCCAGCAGCGCGCCGCGCATCAGCCCGCGATCGTCGCCATCGCGCACGCAGGAGAACACGCCCACGGCAATGGCGGTCAGCTTGATGAGCTGATTGACCATGCGGATGACGGAATCGGATATGTTGAAAATGGAGATGAGCAGCGCAAACAAAAGCACCAGCGCGGCGGTGACGACGACGCTGAGCACGAGCCCGCGCAGCAGGCAGAGCAAGGCGCTGCGGGAGACGGAGCGTGTTTTCATGGATGTGTTCCCCCTTTAAGTTTCTATACCAGCTTATGCGGCGCGGATTTTTCGATATGCAATTATTTTTTTGCAGATATGGATGGAAAATCCTGTTGCATACGTTATAATGAACTGTCTCTTATACACATCTGACGCTGCC
>CAMGDO010000124.1 GCA_946042585.1 uncultured Clostridia bacterium | reverse complement strand
CCATCGGCAAGGTGTATGGCCCGGATGACGGCGATATGTGCGACTGGTGGCTGGATGGCGAACCCAACACCGAGTTCCATGTGGTCAAGCCGGCTACGGTGGAGCATACCTGCGCAACGGTGGTCAACCGCATTCCTTCGCTCCTTGCAGCGCCTGCGGGCTATGTGACCGCCGATCAGCTCGCGCCGGTTTCCTATCTGACCTATCCGATGGAGTACCATCTGTAATGATCAGGAGTATCCAAACATCATTAAGGGCACCGGTTTTCCGGTGGCCTTTGGGCGTCGACAAAGTCGCCGCCCTCCGAAAAAACGAAGAATTCGTTTTTTTCGGGTCGCAGATTTTCTTGTGATAAAACGCATCACGGTTAGAAAATCTGTAAGGAAGCGGGGCACTCCCGCTCCTCAAACCGGCAAAGCCGGTTCTGCGGAATAAAAAATGAAGGAGCTGCGCCCCTTCATTGCATCCCGGCAGATGTGTGTTCACTTTGGTGATAGTCTGAAGCTGCCGGAAGCGGATTTACCCGCTTCCGGCAGCTTTTGCTTTGCTTATTATGCTTCCGGCTGGGATGGCGCATCAGATTGCGCCACGTCCGCCGCGGTCAGCGTCATGAGCATTTCGCGGGTGATTTCACCCTCTGTCTCCGCCAGACGGTCTGCCTGAAGGGCGATGGCGGTTTCAAACAGATTGCGCACGCCGCGGGCGTTGCCAAAGCCCTTCACATCCTCGGAGCTTCTGCGGGCAATCACCTCGCGCAGCGTCTCGCGGGCGCTTTCATCCAGCTGGTAGCCCGCCTTCTCGCAGCGCATGTCAAAGATTGCCATCATTTCATCCACTGTATAGTCGGGGAAATCAATGAAGCGGTTGAAGCGCGACTCCAGGCCGGGGTTGGAGTGCAGGAATTTTTTCATCGGCTCGATATAGCCTGCCACAATCACCACCAGATCGTCGCGGTTGTCCTCCATGGCTTTCAGCAGCGTATCCACCGCCTCCGCGCCATAATCGTTTTCGCCGCGGCTGGTCAGCGCATAGGCTTCGTCGATGAACAGAACGCCGCCCTTGGCCTTTTCGATTACGTCCTTGGTTTTGATGGCTGTCTGTCCGACATAGCCCGCCACCAGGTCGCCGCGATCCACCTCGACCAGCTGTCCCCGGCTTAAGATGCCCAGCGAATGGAAAATGCGCGACATCAGGCGGGCAATCATCGTTTTGCCCGTGCCGGGATTGCCCGAGAATACCATGTGCAGCGACAGATCGGACTGCGGCAGCTGGTGCTCCTTGCGCAATTGCTCCACCTTGATCCAGTTGACCAGACGATCCACTTCTTCCTTTACGGTGGTCAGTCCGATATTGCCGTTGAGCTCCTTGAGCAGCTCCTCAATCGGTTCCCGGGGCGTTTCCTCCGCTTTGGCAGAGCTTTCCGCCTTGCCGTCGCCCGTGGACGATGCCGCTTTTGCTGCGGGGGCTTCCTGCTTTTCATCTTTTTTATCCGGGGCTGCACCGGCATAGAAATCGTTATAGACCGAGCGCAGATTGCGCTTGGCCATGGATTGGATAATCTCATTCTGCAGACGGATAATCTCGTCCTTGCGGCTGGCGTCCATCGTATATCCTCCGTTTATTCGTCATCCATCGAATCGCCGGCGTCCTGCACATGCTGCTCGTTCACGCCGATAAACTCTTCATCCAGGTCGTCGCGCTCCTCGGGTTCGGGCGTGGGGGCGCTGTTTTTCGGCCCGCCGCCGATGCGCCGGATATCCGCAAGCGCATAGTCCCTGATTTCGCTCGAATCGTTTTTGGGCACGCGCACGCGCACCGTTTCCTTGAGCACGTTGATATCCTGCACGGTGCCCACGCCGTCGGGCGTAATCACCTCGCGGCCTACGCGCGGCATGCGCTTGCGCGTGGCTTCGTAGTGATCCTGCTCATACTTGAGGCAGCACATCAGCCGCCCGCATACGCCCGAAATCTTGGTGGGGTTCAGCGACAGGTTCTGCTCCTTGGCCATCTTGATGGAAACCGGCTGGAAATCGCCCATGAACTGCGCGCAGCACACCGGCCGGCCGCACAGCCCCAGACCGCCCATCATCTTGGCCTCGTCGCGCACGCCGATCTGCTTGAGTTCGATGCGGGTTTTGAACACCGACGCCAGATCCTTGACCAGCGCGCGGAAATCCACCCGGCCGTTGGCGGTGAAGTAGAACAGGATTTTGCTGTTGTCAAAGGTGTATTCCACGCTCACCAGCTTCATTTCCAGCTTGTGGTCGATGATTTTCTTCTGGCAGATATCATACGCCTCGCGTTCTCTGCGCTGATTGTCCTTCTGGTGCTGGGCGTCCTCCACCGTGGCAATGCGCAATACGCTCTTGAGGGGCTGGACGATCTCCTCGTCCGCCACCTCGCGCACGCCCGTCACCACTTCTCCGTATTCTACGCCGCGCGCGGTTTCCACAATCACCGCGTCGCCTGCCGTGGGCCAGAGCTTGCCCGGGTCAAAATAATACAGCTTGCCTGCGTTGCGGAAACGCACGCCTACAATCGTTGCCATCAGTTCAGTTCCTCCGAAATAGTATAGAGTAGTTTATCAGCAATGGCCTGCCATGATACATTGCATGTGCGCTGTCTGCGCGCCAGCAGCACGGCGGACAGCACGTTTTCCAGCGCGCGGGGCGATGCCTGTTCCCACGCATGGGCGCACAAAGCGTCTTTGGACGGCTTGGGTGCAGGCCCGGCATTCATGCTGTGCAGCAGATATTCCCGTTCCTGCTGCTCAAGAAGGTCCAGCAGCGCGTCTGCGTCATCCTTTCTGTCGCGCAGCAGCGCGCATGCCGGGGGCACATCCTGCGCGCTGCGCACGGAAAAGAATGTGCGCTCGCACAGCGTGCGCTGCGATAGAAACGCAGGATTTTCATACATATCCAGCGCACGCCCCAGGCTGCCGCCGCACAGGGCGGCAATGGTCTGCGCCTGCGCGCTGTCCACCTGCCGGCGGAGAAGCTCGCGTTCAATTTCCGCCGGCGCCCAGGGCTGCACGCGCACCACCCGGCAGCGTGAGCGCACGGTGGGCAGCAGCCCCGTTTCGCCGGAGGCTGTGAGCAGGAAGGTGGTTTCGCCATCGGGCTCTTCAAGGGATTTGAGCAGGGCGTTTTGCGCCTGCACGGTCATGCGCTGTGCATTTTCCAGCAGCACCACGCGCCGTCCGCCCTCGGCGGCATGATAGGACAGCGCCTGAATGACGGCGCGCAGATCGTCCACCTTGATGGAGCGATCCTTTTCGCGCACGGAGGGCATGAGCAAATCCGGATGCGTGCCTGCCTGCGCGCGGCGGCAGTCCTTGCACTGCATGCAGGGCCTGTCTCCGTCGCTTCGGCATAAAAGTGCGCATGCCAACAGGCGGGCAAGCGTTCGCTTGCCCGTGCCGGCAATCCCTGTGATCAGTGTGGCATGCGGCGCGCGGCCGCTGCGCACATCCTGTACCAGCGCGCGCTGAGGCTCTCCCAGCGCGCAGAAGCTGTCGAGCGTTATCAAGGAATTTTTCTCTCCAACGAATCGTCTAAAGGCCCGTGGGGGCGCAGCGCGAAAATGCCCCGGGGCTTAGAATTTGGAGAATTGCTCCACGTTCAGAATGAACACGGTGGCGCCGCCCACGGTCACCTCGATGGGCATATGCGCATAGATCCCCGCCGCGCCGCCGGCGGTGATGGGCGATGTGGCCATCTGCTTGCGGCTCTTGCACAGCTTTTCGATGATGCGCAGGCAGCCATCCAGATGATCATCCTCCACGCCAACCAGCAGCGTGGTATTGCCGGCACGCAGGAAGCCGCCCGTGGTGGCCAGCTTGGTCACGCCATAGCCGTCGTTCATCAGCGCCGAAACCAGGCGGGAAGCATCCTCATCCTGAACAATGGCGATAATCAGCTTCATAGTATTGTGCCTCCTGTCTTTCTCATTCAGAAGCCTCGCGGGGACGCGGACTTCTTTGTGTACCTATTATACTATATCGCACGCCGGATGGCAAGAACAGCGCCCGCATGGTTTTTGTGCGTTTTTTGCACAAATGCCCCTTTTTTGTTGGAAGCGGCAGGGTGCCTTACAGCAAAAGCATATCGACGGGCGATGTGCCGGTATAGAGCCTCTGCGCTCGCACGGCGCTGCCCGTGGGCAGACGCAGCACCTGACCGCCAAGAGAATCAGCCGCCAGCACGCAGCCCGCGCAGGGGCGCAGCGCGCAGGCCAGCCCGCAGGGAATACGCTGCTGCACGCGCCCATCGGGGCGCAGCCGGATCAGCGCGCCCAGTATGCCGCACAATACGCCGCCGTCCGGCAGCGCCAGCAGTGCGCCGGGCAGCGCGGAAAACCGCGTTACCTCGCTGGCAACCCCGCGCACGGACACCCGGTACAGCCGCGACTGCATGCTGTTTTCCTCCACGGCGCACATCGCCAGCAGCTGTGCGCCCGCAAAGGCCGCCGAATAC
>CAMGDO010000123.1 GCA_946042585.1 uncultured Clostridia bacterium | reverse complement strand
CTCGTGGGCTCGGAGATGTGTATAAGAGACAGTCATCCATCAGCGCTCTGGACGCCTCGCGCATGCTCATTCCCTGAAGCAGCTTATCCAGCAGCCGCGCCTCCAGGCACAACGTGCATGGCTGCTCTTTTTCCACTCTCGCTACAGCGCGGAAATCCAGCACAATACAGTATTCGCCCTTTTCCGTTTTGGCATTCGCTTCCATCTGTGCCAGCACGTCCGCAACATTTCCGCGCAGCGTCAATTCATGCAGCTTCGTCAGATCGCAGCTGACGCTCACGCAGGTATCCGGCAGCGTTTCCCGCAGTATGCGCATGAAATCCAGCACGCGATAGGGCGATTCATGCACCACAGCAGCCTGCGTGCGCTGTGAAGCGCTCAAAAGCGCTGCCTGCAGATCCTTTTTTTCCCGGGGAAGAAATCCCATGAACGTAAACTCTGATACATCCAGACCAGAAACCGACATGGCTGCCGCCATGGCGCTGGGCCCTGCCACAGCCACCACGGGGATGCCCGCCTCCGCCGCCATTTTCACCAGATACGTCCCCGGATCCGATATGGCCGGCGTGCCGGCGTCCGTCACCAGCGCCACGTCGATGGCTTCATCCAGCATCCTGCGCACAATCTGCTCCGCCTTGCCGCGTTCATTGTGCCGGTGGCAGCTTGTCATCGGCGTGTCAATGCCGAAATGCTGCGTCAGCTTCATGGTCATGCGCGTGTCTTCCGCGGCAATCAGCTGCACATTTTTGAGTGTTTCCACCGCACGCGGGCTCATATCCCCCAGATTGCCAATCGGCGTTGCAACTACATACAGCATTTCTTCCTTACAGCCTTTCCACCACGCGCAGCGTCGCGCTGCGGGAGCGCATATTGCGCTCCACCTCATCCCGGGCGGGACGAATGGCGCCTCCGCCCATTATCTTTGCATAAGGCACGCGTCCGCAGGTGCATATCGGCGCCTTGGGCGGACAAATACAGGGATGCTGCATGGTGCGGAAGGTATGCTTGACAATGCGGTCTTCAATGGAATGGAAGGTGATGACGCACATTCTGCCGCCCGGGCGGATGCGCTTCACCCAGCTTTCCAGCGCCCGCTCAAGCGGCGCTATTTCGTCATTCACCGCAATGCGCACCGCCTGAAACGTGCGCCGGGCAGGATGCCCTTCATCCCTGCGGCGAACAGCCTTTGGAATCGCCGCATCCACGCAGGCCACCAGATCTCCGGTGGTAGCCAGCGGATGCTCCCTTCTGCGCTCCACAATGATCGCCGCAATACGCGCTGCCCATCTTTCATCGCCATAGTCATACAGCGCCTGCGCAATGGTTTTTTCGTCCATTCTGTTCAGCCACTGGGCAGCCGTCTCACCGGATGAACGATCCATACGCATGTCCAGCGGCGCGTCAGCATGATAGGAGAAGCCTCTCTCGGGCGTATCGAGCTGATAGGACGATACGCCCAGATCAAGCAGGCCGCCATCCAGTTGAATATCGGGCGGCAAAAGCGCGTCAACATCATGAAAATTGCCATGAATCGCATGGAAAGCGGGAAAGCCGCCAAGCCTTTGAGAAGCGGCTCTCAGCGCATCCTCATCCCGATCGATTCCAAACAGCAGTCCGCCATCGCCAAGCCTTTGCAGAATTTTTTCGCTGTGTCCGCCGCCGCCCAGTGTGCCATCGGCAAATATGCCGCCCGGCTGTGGGTTCAGCCATTCCAGCACCTCGTGCAGCAGCACGGGTTCGTGCCTAAATTCCAATATGCTCTCCCTCTCCTGCTTTTCGCAGATCACGCATTCAAATCGGCAATGCGCGCGTCCAGCGTCAGCAGCATCTTTTCATTGGCCGCCAGCTTTTCCCGCTCCGCCTGCACCAGCGCCTCCGGCGCCTTGCTCAGGAAGCCGGGGTTGTTCAGCTTGCCCTGCGCACGCGCAATTTCTTTCTGAATATTTGCCTTTTCCTTTTCCAGACGCGCAATTTCCTTGGCAATGTCCACAAGATCGCCCAGCGGAATCAGAATTTCGCCCGCTTCGCACACCGCGCCCACGGTCTTTTCATCCACCGTCTGACCCTTTTCCAGCACCTCCAGCTCGGACGCGTTCGCCAGCCTCTTAAAGAACATTTCCGCGCCGCTCACCACATCCTTCCAGCCTTCCGCCGGACGCACCATCAGACGCGCTTTATGACCGCTTTGCACGTTCATTTCCGCGCGCAGGTTGCGCACAGCGCGGATAATATCCATAATGCCCTGCATCTGTTCTTCTTCTGCGGGGAAAGCAGGAATATTCTCCGCCTTCGGCCAGTCAGACAGCATGCAGGAAGCATGCTCGCAGCCGGGCAGGAAGCTGTATACCATTTCGGTCAGGAACGGCATAAAGGGATGCAGCATCTTCAGCAGGCCGCTGAGCACCTCTGTAAGCACCGCACGCACCGTCGCCTTGCGCTCCAGATCCTCGCCCAGCAGACCGCCCTTGGCCAGCTCAATATACCAGTCGCAGAATTCGCTCCATGCGAAATCATAGATTTTCTGCGCCGCCAGACCAAATTCACACGCGTCCAGATGCGCCGTCATCTCCTGCGCGCATTCGTGATAGCGCGTCAGAATCCACTGATCCGCCAGTTCAAGCTTCTTTCCTTCCAGCGTTTCACGGCCTTCAAGGTTCATCAGCACAAAGCGGCTTGCATTCCATACCTTGTTGGCAAAATTGCGGGCGGATTCCAGCTTGCCGGTGGAATAGCGGGTATCATTGCCGGGGCTGATGCCCATGCACAGCGAGAAGCGCAGCGCATCGGCGCCATACTGGTCAATCACTTCCAGCGGATCGATGCCGTTCCCCAGGGATTTGCTCATCTTGCGCCCCTGCTCATCGCGCACCAGGCCGTGAATCAGCACCGTATCAAAGGGCGCCTTGCCCATGTTTTCGATACCGCTGAAAATCATGCGCGCCACCCAGAAGAAGATGATGTCATACCCCGTCACCAGCGTGCTGGTGGGATAGAAATACGCCAGATCCTCGGTGTTGTCAGGCCAGCCCAGCGTGGAGAAGGGCCACAGCGCCGAGGAGAACCAGGTATCCAGCACATCCTCATCCTGTGCAAGATGCCTGCTGCCGCAGCGCGGGCACACCGTCGGATCCTCGCGCGACACAATGGTCTCTCCGCAGTCGTCGCAATACCAGGCCGGAATGCGATGACCCCACCACAGATGGCGGCTGATACACCAGTCGCGGATGTTCTCCATCCAGTTATAATAAATCTTGCTGAAGCGCTCGGGCACAAACCGGGTTTCGCCGTTTCGCACCGCCTCGATGGCGGGCTTTGCCAGCGGCTCCATCTTCACAAACCACTGCTTGCTCACCATGGGCTCCACCACATTGTGGCAGCGATAGCAGGTGCCCACCTCATGCTTGAGCGGCTCAATGGATTTGAGCAGTCCCAGCTCCTTCATATCCGCAACGATCGCCTTGCGCGCTTCCATGGAAGTCATGCCGGCATACTTGCCGCAGTCGAGCACATGCGGCTCGTTGACCGTCGCTTTGCCGGAAGCGAAGATTTCCTCTGCGGCGGCGGCATCCGCAGCGCCCGTCATATGTCCGTCGTAGGTGAATACTCGCACGATGGGCAGATGATGACGCTGACCCACCTCAAAGTCGTTGGGATCGTGCGCCGGGGTAATCTTCACCACGCCCGTTCCCTTTTCCATATCGGCGTGCTCATCGCACACAATCGGGATTTCTTTGTTCAGCAGCGGCAAAATCACATGGCAGCCGTGCAGATGGGCATAGCGGGGATCCGCCGGATTGATGGCCACAGCCGTATCGCCCAGCATCGTTTCCGGACGGGTGGTCGCCAGTTCAAGCGTTTCCCCCGTTTCCTTCACGGGATAGAGCAGATGCCAGAAGTTGCCTTCCTTTTCCTCATACTCCACCTCCGCGTCAGAAATGGAGGTATTGCAGCACGGGCACCAGTTCACCAGACGGTTGCCCTGATAGATAATATCCTTTTCATACAGGCGCACAAACACCTCGCGCACCGCGCGGGAGCAGCCCTCGTCCATGGTGAAACGCTCGCGGCTCCAGTCGCAGCTGGCGCCCATGCGGCGCAGCTGACGGGAAATCCGCCCGCCGTATTCCTTTTTCCAGGCCCAGGCATGCTTGAGGAATTCCTCGCGTCCGATGTCGCTCTTCCTGATGCCTTCCTTCGCCAGCTTTTCCACCACCTTCACCTCGGTGGCAATGGACGCATGATCCGTGCCGGGCAGCCACAGCGTCGGATCGCCCTTCATGCGATGATAGCGCGTCAGCGCATCCTGCAGCGTGCTGTCCATGGCATGACCCATATGCAGCTGTCCGGTGATGTTGGGCGGCGGCATCACGATGGTAAACGGCTTTTTGCCTTCCACGCGCTTGGCAGTAAAGGCGCCGCTTTCTTCCCAATGTTTATAGATATCGGCCTCGATGGTCTGCGGATTGTATTGTTTTTCCATG
>CAMGDO010000122.1 GCA_946042585.1 uncultured Clostridia bacterium | reverse complement strand
ACCTAAGCCTTCGTCGGCAGCGTCAGATGTGTATAAGAGACAGTATGTCCCCCGCAAGGCGGGCTGGGACACCCACGGGCTTCCCGTCGAGATCGAGGTGGAGAAGCTCCTCGGGCTTGACGGCAAGGAGCAGATCGAGCAGTACGGTCTGGAGCCCTTTATCGGAAAGTGCAAGGAAAGCGTGTGGAAATACAAGGGCATGTGGGAGGATTTCTCCGACACCGTCGGCTTCTGGGCTGACATGGAGCATCCCTATGTCACCTATCACGACAATTATATCGAATCCGTCTGGTGGTCGCTCAAGCAGATGGCGCAAAAGGATATGATCTATAAAGGTCACAAGATCGTGCCCTATTGCCCGCGCTGCGGCACCGCGCTTTCCTCCCATGAGGTGGCTCAGGGCTATAAATCCGTAAAGGAATTCTCCGCCTTTGCGAAATTCGCCGTCAAGGGCGAAAGCGGCAAGTTCATCCTGGCCTGGACAACCACCCCCTGGACGCTTCCCAGCAATGTGGCGCTGTGCGTGAACGCCCATGAGGACTATTGCGAGTTTACCTTTGGCGATGAAACCTATATCATGGCCGAAGCGTTGATTCCCGCTGTTTTCAGCACAGATGACGTACAGAAGATCGTCAAGCTGCGCGTTTTCAAGGGCGAAGCTCTGGTCGGAACGGAATATGAGCCGCTCTTCCCCATGCAGAACCCGCCCAAGGAAAAAGCCTGGTATGTCGTATCGGATGACTATGTCACGCTGACGGACGGCACCGGCATTGTGCATATTGCGCCCGCATTTGGTGAAGATGACGCGCGCGTCGGCCGCACAAACGGCCTTCCCTTTGTGCAGCTTGTTGATTCGCAGGGCAAATTCACGCCCGATACCAAATGGGCGGGCACCTTTGTCAAGGATGCGGATGAGCCCATCATGCAGGAGCTGAAAGAACGCGGCCTGCTGCTGAAGAAAGCGCTCTATGAGCACGACTATCCCTTCTGCTGGCGCTGTGACACGCCGCTGCTCTATTACGCCCGTCCTACCTGGTTCATCAAAATGACCGCCGTGCGCGATCAGCTGGTCGCCAATAACCGCTCTGTCAACTGGATGCCCGAAAACATCAAGGAAGGCCGCATGGGCAACTTCATCGAAAATGTTGTTGACTGGGGTCTTTCCCGCGAGCGTTACTGGGGCACGCCGCTGCCCATCTGGCTGTGCGAAGAAGGGCACATGCACGTTGTGGGCAGCAAGCAGGAGCTTTATGATATGGCGATTGGCGAGGTCAATCTGCCCGAGCTGCATCGCCCCTATATCGACAGCGTTGTGCTGCGCTGCCCGCACTGCGGAAAGCCCATGCACCGCACAAAGGAAGTCATTGACTGCTGGTATGATTCCGGCTCCATGCCGTTTGCCCAGTGGCATTATCCTTTTGAAAACAAGGAAAAATTCGAAGCCAATTTCCCTGCCAACTTCATCTCCGAAGCCATCGACCAGACCCGCGGCTGGTTCTACACGCTGCTGGCCATCTCCACGCAGGTGTTTGGACGCGCGCCGTTTGAAAACTGCCTTGTGCTGGGGCACGTACAGGATGCCGACGGCCGCAAGATGAGCAAGCACCTGGGCAACGTGGTGGATCCCTGGGATGTGCTGGATGATCAGGGTGCGGATGCTGTCCGCTGGTATTTCTATGCCGCCAGCGCTCCGTGGCTGCCCAGCCGCTTCTCCAAGGCCAATGTATCTGAATACCAGCGCAAATTTATGGGCACGCTGTGGAACACCTATTACTTCTATGTGCTCTATGCCGATATCGACCAGTTTGATCCTACCAAGCACGATCTGAAGTCCGTTCAGCTCAGTCTGATGGACAAGTGGGTGCTGAGCCGCCTGAATACGCTTGTCCGCGGCGTGGATGAAGACCTGAGCAGCTATCGCATCCCCGAGGCCTGCCGCAAGCTGACGGACTTTGTTGATGAGCTGTCCAACTGGTATATCCGCCTTGGGCGCGAGCGCTTCTGGGGCAAGGGCATGGAAGGCGATAAGGAAGCCGCTTTTGTAACGCTCTATACCGTCCTGTCCACCCTCTCCCGCCTGATTGCTCCCTTCGTTCCTTTCATGGCGGAAAGCATTTATCAGAACATCGTGCGCACTGTTGATGCCAACGCCCCCGAAAGCGTACATCTGTGCGATTATCCCGTCTGCGACGAAAGCCTGATTGACGAGGATGTCGAGCGTCAGATGGCCGCCGTGGAAACCACCGTGCAGCTGGGTCGCTCCTGCCGCAATCTGTCCAACATCAAGGTACGTCAGCCCCTGAGCACGCTCTATGTCTGCGGTGCGGACTTCGGTGATGCCTATAAAACGCTGGTTGAGGATGAACTGAACGTCAAGAACGTGGAAATCATCGCCGATGCCGGTCAGTTTGTCAGCTATGATCTCAAGCCCAATTTCTTCACGCTCAAGACCCGCTACGGCCGTTATCTGGGTCGCATGCGCGGCGAATTGCAAAAGCTCAATGGCGCCCAGGTCGTTGCAGCCTTCGAGCGCGGAGAAACCGTCGCCATCACCATGGACGGCACTGAAATTGTGCTGAACAAGGAGGATGTACTGGTGGAGGCCGTCAAGAAGGAAGGTTATACATCTCAGGTCGAGGGCAAGCTGACCGTCGTTCTGGATACCAAGCTGACCGATGCGCTGATTGAAGAAGGCTATGCCCGCGAATTTGTCAGCAAGGTGCAGTCCATGCGCAAGGAGGCAGGCTTTGACGTGACCGATCGCATCGCCATCACCTGTCAGTGCAGCGATAAGCTGGCAGAGGTGCTCGCTAAAAGCCGCGACATCGTTCTTTCCGGCGTTCTGGCAGAAAGCCTTACCATCTGTTCCGAGGCTGCCGGTGCATCCGTCAAGGAATGGGATATCAACGGAGAAAGCGCCGTCATCGGCGTCAAGAGGGTATAAATGTACATCGCCGACAAATGGCAGACCTTCGAGGTGCTTGATACCGGCGAAGGCGAAAAACTGGAACGCTGGGGAAAATTCGTTCTCTGCAGGCCCGATCCGCAGGTGATCTGGCCGCAGGGCGATCCCTCTTTGTGGAGCGCTGCGCAGGCGCATTACCTGCGCAGTGAGCGCGGCGGCGGCGAATGGCGTTTTCGGGAAAAGCTTCCCGAACGCTGGCAGATTGCTTATGGCGATCTGAAATTCCATGTTCGTCCCACCGGCTTCAAGCACACCGGGCTCTTCCCCGAGCAGGCTGCAAACTGGGACTGGATGCGCTCGCTGATTAAAAAGCGCGGCGGTCAGGCAAAAATTCTCAATCTGTTCGCCTATACGGGCGGCGCCACCATGGCATGCGCCGCTCAGGGCGCTCACGTCACGCATGTGGATGCGGCAAAGGGCATGGTGCAATGGGCCAAGGAAAACCGCGAGCTCAGTAAGCTGCCCGAAACCTCCTGCCGCTTCATTGTGGAGGATGCGCTTGCCTTTGTGCGCAGGGAAATACGCCGCGGAAACAGCTATGACGGCATCCTGATGGATCCGCCCAGCTATGGCCGCGGCCCCAGCGGAGAAGTGTGGAAGCTCGAAAACGAGCTGTATACGCTTGTGGATACCTGCTCGCAGCTTCTTTCCGATACACCGCTGTTCTTCCTGGTCAATAGCTATACCACAGGCTTTCAGCCTGCCGTGCTGCAGAACATCATCGGACGCACCGTTGTCAGCCGCTATGGCGGCACGGTTGACGCGCAGGAGGTAGTGCTGCCTGTGCGTGCCGGCGGGATCTTGCCCTGCGGTGCAAGCGGTCGCTGGCAAAAAATCTGATTTTCCGGGAGCTTGTTCCCACGAAAGGAAATACACATGAGCGAATTCAACAAGGAACCCGTCGTCCTCTATGAGGACAATCATATCGTTGTTGTGGTCAAGCCTGCCAACATGCTTGTTCAGGGCGACAACACTGGCGATCAGGACGTACTTTCGTGGCTGAAGGCTTACATCAAGGAGAAATACAACAAGCCCGGCGACGCATTTATTGGCCTGGTTCACCGCATGGATCGCCCGGTCGGAGGTCTGCTCGTCTTTGCGCGTACCAGTAAAGCGGCATCCCGTCTGTCCGAACAGGTGCGCACCCATGAGCTGTGCCGGGAATATGTATGCGTTGCCCAGGGCGATACAGACGATCGCTTTACGCTGCATGACTGGCTGCAAAAGGATGAAGCCACCAACATGGTCAAGGTCATCCCCTCCTATCTGAAGCTGCAGGGCAAGGAAGCCATTCTGCACGGCCGCACCATTGTTCGCCGCAGCAATCACTCGCTGGTCTGCATCCGTCTGGAAACAGGCCGCGCGCATCAGATTCGGGTGCAGATGCAGCATTCCGGCCACGCCCTGTGGGGCGATAACCGCTATGGCAACGGCAAACGCGGTCAACAGATTGCGCTGTGGGGCATGCGCCTGTCCCTCAAGCATCCCATCACGGGCGAAAACATGCTCTTCATTGC
>CAMGDO010000121.1 GCA_946042585.1 uncultured Clostridia bacterium | reverse complement strand
TTCCTCTACGTCTCGTGGGCTCGGAGATGTGTATAAGAGACAGGGGCACGGGCGCGCGGCTGTTCACTATTGCCGGCCCTGTGCTGGTTTATGGCATCAGCAGCTCGGTCATTGTGGGTTTGATTTATTATTTCTTCTTTTTGTGAGGGACATATGCAGGCAGCAAACCGCATCGGATATCAGACAGTGGAATACCGCACGCAGCCGTGGATTGCCGCTGCGGCCAGCGTGGTGGGACCGCGCGAGGGCAAGGGACCGCTGGGAAATATGTTTGATCTGGTCGCGCAGGCCGCGGATTTCGGCCAGGAAAGCTATGAGCAGGCGGAGGCAGCCATTCTGCGCGAAGCCTGCCGGATATGCCTGAGCAAGGCAAATATCGGCGAAAAAAGCGTGCAGGCCATGGTCGGCGGCGATCTGCTCAATCAGATCATGGCTTCATCGCTGGCAGCCCGCGCCCTGAAGGTGCCTTTTCTGGGGCTGTATGGCGCGTGCAGCACCATGGCGGAGGGGCTGCTGGTGGGCGGCATGCTGTGCGACGGCGGTTATGCCTCGCCTGTGCTTTGTTGTGCAGGCAGCCATTATGCCACGGCGGAGCGGCAGTATCGCTATCCGCTGGAGTATGGCAATCAGCGCTCGATGGCGGCTCAGTGGACGGTGACGGGCGCGGGCGTGAGCATGCTGAGCAGTCCCGGCTCACTGGAAACAAAGCCCATGGCGAAATTGACGCGCGGATGCATTGGCCGTGTGGTGGATATGGGTGTGAATGACGCCAACAACATGGGCGCGGCGATGGCGCCCTCCGCGGCTGCCACGCTGTGCGCATATTTTGATGACACAGGCGATGCGCCGGATAGCTTTGACCGCATCATCACGGGCGATCTGGGGGCTGTGGGCAGTGAGCTGATGCTGGAATGGTGCCAGAAAATGGGACATCCGCTGCCGCGCGAGCGCATGATGGACTGCGGGCTGGCGATTTTCCATCCGTCGCAGGACAGCCATGCCGGTGGCTCGGGCTGCGGCTGCTCCGCCAGCGTGCTGAGCGCCTATATTCTGCCCCGCCTCCAGCGCGGAGAGTGGAAGCGCGTGCTGTTTATGGCTACGGGCGCGCTGATGAGCCCCACCACCAGCCAGCAGGGCGAGACCATCCCGGGCGTGGCACACGCGGTGGTGCTGGAGGAGGTGCAGGCATGAACTGGTCAGAAATCGGCTCCATGCTCTGGATGTATGCCAAGGCGTTCGTCGTGGGAGGATTATTCTGCGCGGTGGGCGAGGTGATCATTCTGAAGACAAAGCTGACGCCCGCGCGTGTGCTGGTGTGCTACATTACGGCGGGCGTGATCCTGAGCGCAGTAGGGGTATATGGCGCGGTGGCGGCGTTTGCCGGTGCGGGCGCAACGGTGCCGCTGACGGGCTTTGGGCATACGCTGGCGCAGGGAACCATCCGCGCGGTGCAGGAAAACGGCCTGCTGGGCGCATTTACGGGCGGTATCAGCGCGGCAGCGGGTGGAATTTCCGCGGCCATCTTCTTTGGCTTCCTTGCGGCGCTGTGCTTTAAGCCCAGACCCAAGGAATGATGCTGTTACGTTTCGGCCTCATGCCAGCGTACCTGCCTGGCATGGGGTATTTTTTTCTTTAGCTTTCTGCGGGCGTTGACCAGAACGGGCTGCTGGCACAATGAGAGCATGTAATAGTCGCCCGCGGTGTCGCCATAGCCTGCAATCAGGGCTTCCTGGGGCAGATGCTGCGATTGCAGCCAGCTTTCAATGCGCCGGACCTTTTCCTCGCCGCGGCAGTTGGGCCCCTCGGCCTGTCCGTCTTCCCCGCTGGGCGTGCACAGAAGCGCGTCTGCGTGCAGAAGCTCGGCGACATATTTCATATAGCATGCACAGCTGGCGCTGCAGATGACGGCATAGTCGCCGCTTTGCTGATGGCTCTGAAATTGCGACAGCGCCTGCGGTCTTGCCCGGCGGACGAGCATCTGCGCAAATTCAAGCAGGAACTGTTCGCGTTCGGCTTCAGACATGCGGGAAAGAAAGCTGTGCGCGACGCGTTTGGCGCGCATGGCGTCCATCAGTTTGCACATATACAGCAGCGAACAGACGCCGGCGCGCAGAAGGCCGGGCAGACTGAGCCTGCGGCGGCGATAGGCAAAGAGCATCAGGGCAACGACGCTGTCGCCCGGAATGATGGTGCCGTCAAAATCGAATACTGCCACGTTTTTCATAAAAGCCTCCTGAAAAGGATGAGCGGGAAGGAATCTGCTCAGCTCTGTGGGCGCACGCTGACCTCACCTGCCGCGATGACAAGCTGCTGCCCGTTGTCCTCAAGCACCATCAGCCCCCCGTCGTCGTTCACATCCAGCGCGCAGCCGGTATGGGTTTCGCTGTCGCGCTGCCATTGGATATGCTTGTGGAGCGTGATGCAGTGGGCGCGGTATTCTGTCATGTGCGCGGGCGAGGCGGGAAGCAGGGAAAAAATCTGCCGGTAGATTTCCGCTGCAAAGTGTGAAATCGGGCAGGGCGCGCTGCCGCTTGGATAGAGCGCGCGCACGATGGCACGCAGCTCCTCGGGAAAGGCAGTCTGGCATACGTTCAGCCCGATGCCGGCGATCATGCCAAGGCAGCGATCCGTGTCCCAGACGCCTTCGCACAGAATGCCGCATACCTTTCTGCCTTCCAGCATCAGGTCATTGACCCATTTAATATCCAGAGAAATGCCGGTGAGCTGCAGCACGGCGCTGCGCACGGCCACGGCGCACAGGGTGGTCACCTGCCCGGCTGGCAGATGCCCCGGCAGAATGATGCTCATATACAGCCCGCCGCTTTGGGAACAGAAGGCGCGGCCTATGCGCCCCCGCCCGCTGGTCTGCCGCGCGGCAACCACCAGACTGCCGTGCGGCGCGCCGCGCTTCAGCCACTCGCGGGCATCGGTGTTGGTCGAGCCCGTTTCCTCCCGGTATAGCAACGGAACGGCGGGCAAAAGAGAACTCAGCTCAGTCATATGTGCTCCTTTTGCGTTGACGGCGGCTTGCGCCATGGGGTATAATGCGGGGCGGAGGGATGCGGATGAAAACGATACTGATCACCGGCGGCTCGCGGGGAATCGGCGCGCACATGGTGCGGCATTTTTCCCGAAAGGGCTATCGGGTGATGTTCTGCTATCAGAAAAGCAGCGAGGCGGCGGATGCCCTGTGCCGTGAAACGGGCGCGGTGGCTGTGCAGTGCGACGTGCGCGAAGAAGCGCAGGTGAAGGGGCTGCTTGAGCGTGCCCTGCGCGAATTTCGGCATCTGGATGCGCTGGTTGTGAACGCGGGCGCAGCATGGTCGGGGCTTACGGAGGATATGTCTGCGGTGGATTACGCGCATGTGACGGATACCAATCTGCGCGGCGCGTTTCTGTGCGTGCGGGAAGCGCTGCCGCATCTGCGCGCGTCACAGGGGAGCATTGTGCTGGTGTCCTCCATGTGGGGCGTGGTCGGCGCATCCTGCGAGGCGGTGTATTCCGCCAGCAAGGCGGCGTTGCAGTGCTTTGCCCGGGCGCTGGCAAAGGAAGTGGGCCCCGCAGGCGTGCGCGTGAACTGCGTGGCGCCCGGCGCTGTGGATACCGACATGATGGCGTGCTATTCGGAGCAGGACAAGCGCGCGCTGGCGGAGGATACGCCGCTGGGCAGGCTGTGCCGGGCAGAGGATGTGGCGAACGCCGTTGATTTTCTGCTGGGCGGGCAGGCTGCCTTTATCACCGGGCAGACGCTGGTGGTGGACGGCGGCTTTACGCTGTGAAGGCGCGGTTCATCTGCGCGACAAAGTCAGCAGGACGGGCAGTCATTTCCGCCCAGGACGGGCGAAAACCGCAGCGGAGGGCGTTGCGCACGGAGCGCAGATTGCACCAGGCGGCGCAGTAAAAGGGAATTTTGCCGCGGGAGAGGATTTCCAGCGCCAGACGGCTGGTAAGGGCGCTGGCTACGCCCTGGCGGCGGTAGGCAGGCAGCACATCCACACCGATCTGCCACATGCTGTCACAGTCCATGGAGCAGGCAGCCAGGCCGATCAGACGCCCCTGGTCATATGCGCCCACGCCCAGCACATCCAGCGCGGCACGCTGTGCGCACAGCGCATTGCTCCATTCCGGCGTATACAGCGGGGCAAAATCCGCCTGCACGAGGAGGCGCTCTTCATAGGCGCAGGGAAGCTGATGCATAAGAGAGAGATCGGGCAGGAAATATTCCGCCATATAGCAGATGCGCAGCCCCAGCGGCTTCAATCTGTCATCCAGCGCAAGAATGCCGGGCGTTTCAAAGGCATGCGCTGCGTCGAAGCAGCGAAGATAATCCTGGGCAATCTGGCGGAAAGGCGGCTGCACGGAGGCGACCACGTTATTGCCATAGGTTGCAAACTGCATATCAAAGGGCAGCGTCAGATATTTTCTGGCGCTGTCATTTTGCCTGGAAAGTACCACCCGGGGGCTGGAAAGAAGAAAGTCGTCCGCGCTGCAGCTCATATCAA
>CAMGDO010000120.1 GCA_946042585.1 uncultured Clostridia bacterium | reverse complement strand
GTTCAAGCCTGCCATTTCCGCTGCCAGCGGCACCATGACGGCGCTGGTGCGCAATGTGTCGCTGCGGCTGAGCATGGCGGTGGCTGTGGTGACGCTGCTGAATCATCTGTCGCCCCGCATGCGCCTGTCGCGTCTGGCAGGGCTTTTGCGCACGGTGTGCACATGGACGCTGGGCGTGGCGTTTACCGTGTTTATCGGCGTTACGGCGCTGCAGGGGCTGACGGCTTCGGTGGCGGACGGCGTGAGCATTCGCGCGGCGAAGTATGCGGTGGACAACTTTGTGCCGGTGGTGGGCGGCATGTTTGCCGACACCATGGATACCCTGGTGGGCTGCTCCATGCTCATCAAAAATGCGCTGGGCGTCACGGGGCTGATGCTGCTTTTGTGCGCTGCGGGGATGCCCATGCTGCGCACGCTGTGCGCGGTGATGGTTTACAGGCTGTGCGCAGCGCTGCTGCAGCCCGTGGCGCAGGATCGCGCGGCGGATATGCTTTCGGCGTTTTCGGATGTGCTGATGCTGCTGTTCATCATTCAGCTGTCTGTGGGGGCAATGTTCATTTTGCTGATCGCGCAGATGCTGGCGGTGGGCGGCATTACGGTGGGGTTGAGGTGATATGGATGAACGCTTTTCTGCGCCGTATCAGCATGCTGTGTCTGATGCGGATGGCGGCGGATATGGTGCTGCCCGACGGCACAATGCGCCGGATCTGTGATGTGCTCATGGGATTGATGGTGATGCTGTGCATGCTGGAGGCGCTGCTTGCGCTGCTGACGGGGCTGAAAATATGATGGAAAAATGGCGCGAACGGCTCAACAGAATCCCGCATCGGACGCTGGCGCTGGCAGCGCTTCTGGCGCTGTGCGCCATACTGCTTGGCATGCTGGCGCAGACAGATAATTCAGGGATGACGCAGGAGGAGGCACGCGTGGCGCGGACGCTCTCCTGTGTGGCAGGAGCGGGGAATGTGCGCGTTACGCTGTATTATTCGCAGGCGGAATCTGCCTTTTCGGGTTCAAGGGAAATGCTGGGCGCGGTGGCGGTGGCTACAGGAGCGGGGGATATTGCCGTGCGGCTGAACCTGACGCAGGCGCTTGAAACGCTGCTGAATCTGCCCGCGGGCAGCGTGCTGGTGCTGGAAATGGAGGATGAAAAATGAAAAAGACGCTGCTGACGATCTGTCTGGCAGCACTCCTTGCGTGCGCAGCCTTTCTGCCGCAGCGCGCAAGCGTGCGATGCATGGAGGTGCCGGTCACGCAGGTGTTTGCCGTGCAGAGTAAACCGACCGCCTCCCCCTGCGAAATCTATCGCCAGCGGCGGGAAGCACAGCGGCAGGCGGAATTAGACGCGCTGGAGCGTCTTTCGCTGACGAGCGAAAGCGCAGCGGAAAAGCTTACGGAGCTGATTGCGCGCAATGAAGCGGAGCTGGCGGTGGAAAGCGCGCTGTGCGCCCTGGATATACCCGAAGCCCTGTGCGCGGTGAGCGCGGACAGCGCGACCATCTGCGTACCGCAAAGGCTGTCATCAGCGCAGGCTCAGGCGGTGATGGAGCTTTGCAGCCATCTGACAGGAATTTCCGTGCAAAGTGTTTTCTTGCTGGACGAAAGTGGGTATTTATGATATGATATATGGGTAAACTTATGCTAAAGAATGCAGGGAGCAAACAATGGTCAGAACCGGCTTTGTAAAATCCAGAAAAGGCGAATGCCTGCAAATCTGCTTTGAGCGCCCCGATGCCTGCAACGGCTGCCGCGGCTGCAGCAAGGGGATGCTGCCCAAGCATGAATTGCTGACGGTCTTTGGCGAGGCGGAGGTTGGCGATATCGTGGATGTGGAGGTGCCTGAAGCGCAGGTGCTCAAGGCCTCTGCGCTGGCCTATGCCGTGCCGCTGTGCACGCTGTTGATCGGCCTGATCGGAGGCTATGCGCTGGGCTGCCCGGATATCCTGTGCGTGGTGCTGGCGCTTGTGGGGCTGGCGCTTGGCTATGCCATCGGCCGCGCATCTGAACTCCGGCTGCGGAAGCTTTCGCGCTGGCGTCCCACCGTGGTTGCTGTCCGAAAGATGGAAACTCCCGGCAATGAAAGGAAAGATGGATAATGAGCGAAAAGAAATTTGGTATGAACAATTTTGAAGCCGAAGTGCTGAGCGCCGATAAGCCTGTTCTGGTGGATTTCTGGGCGACCTGGTGCATGCCCTGCCGGATGCTGGCGCCGACCGTTGAGGAGCTGGCAGAGGAATTGGAAGGCAAGGCGATTGTCGGCAAGGTGAATGTGGATGAGGAAAACGAGCTGGCGCGCCGGTATCGCGTGGCTTCCATTCCCACGCTGATCGTTTTTGAGAACGGCGCGGAGGTGCGCCGCAGCGTCGGCCTGGTTGGAAAAGAGGATATTCTGGAAATGCTGGGGCTGGACGCGGAATAATTTAGCGCCCATTCATAAATTAACAGCTGTTTTTTCGTTACTTTTTGGGATATAGCATATCCTGTTCTTTTGTGGTATGCTTATTTTAGAGAAAAATATATTGAATGAGATCATAGGCTGTTTACCTGATAGAAAATGGGTCCATGCCAGGAACCCCTTTTCTCGCTGATTAAAAGAGGATGGAATTTTATGGAAAACACTCCCAAACTGAGGATTATTCCCTTGGGCGGCGTGGATGAAATCGGCAAAAACATGACGGTGTTCGAATACGACCGGGACATCATCGTGGTGGATTGCGGCTCCATGTTTCCCAAGGACGATATGCTGGGAATTGATCTGGTGATTCCCGATGCCAGCTATCTTGTGGCGAACAAGGAGCGCGTGCGCGGCTATGTGTTTACGCATGGGCATGAGGATCACATCGGTGCGGTTCCCTATGTGGTATCGCAGGTGCCCGCGCCGCTGTACGGCTCGCGCCTGACGCTGGCGCTGATAGAAAACAAGCTGCGCGAACACCATGTGAGCGGCGTGCCCATGAATACGGTGGAAGCGCGCCAGGTTGTGCGCATGGGCTGCTTTTCGGTGCGCTTTATCAAGGTGAATCACTCCATTGCCGGCGCTTATGCGCTGGCCATCACCTGCCCTGTGGGCACGGTGGTGTGCACGGGCGACTTCAAGGTGGACTTTACCCCCATTGACGGCGAGGTGACCGATCTTCCTTCGCTGGCAGCCATCGGCGACAGCGGCGTTCTGGCCATGCTGTGCGAAAGCACGAATATCGAGCGCCCCGGCTACACCATGAGCGAGCGCAAGGTGGGGGAAACATTCTATGCACAGATGCGCAACGCCCACGGACGCGTGATCATTGCCATGTTCTCCAGCAATGTGCACCGCCTGCAGCAGGTGGTGGACTGTGCCGTGCATTATAACCGCAAGGTCTGCTTTGTGGGCCGCAGCATGGTGAATGTGACGGCTGTGGCGATGGAGCTGGGCGAATTGCGCGTGCCGGATAACTATCTGATTGATATTGACGATCTGGACAAATACTGTGATGACGAGCTGGTGGTGCTGACCACGGGCAGCCAGGGCGAGCCCATGAGCGGGCTGACCCGCATGGCGTTTTCCGAGCATCGCAAGCTGCAGATCAAGGCGACGGACAAAATCATCATCAGCGCATCGCCCATTCCGGGTAATGAAGTGTTCGTTTCCCGCGTGATCAATCAGCTGTATCGCTGCGGCGCTGAGGTGATTTACGACGCGATGGCCGAGGTGCATGTGTCGGGTCACGCCTGTCAGGAGGAAATCAAGCTGATGCACGCGCTGGTGCGCCCCAAGTATCTCATCCCCGTGCACGGCGAGTATCGCATGCTCTGGCAGCACGGCGAGCTGGCTGAATCGATGGGCATGCCGCGGCAGAACATCATCCTGCCTGAAATCGGTCAGGTGATTGAGCTGGACGCCAACAGCGTGAGCATTGCCGGCGCCGTGATGACGGGTACCGTGCTGGTGGATGGACTGGGTATTGGCGATGTGGGCAATGTGGTGCTGCGCGACCGCAAGCATCTGTCGCAGGATGGTTTGATTATCGTGGCCATGGCCTTTGACCGCACCAACTGCGTGCTGGTGTCGGGCCCCGATGTGATCAGCCGCGGCTTTGTGTATGTGCGGGAGAATGAGGATATTATCGAGGGCATTCGCAGCACGGTGCGCAGCATTATCTCCAGCTACGGGCGCATCGAAGGCAGCGACTGGCCCAGCATCAAGAACAGAATCAAGGACGAATTGCATCGCTATATTTATGACAAGATCAAGCGCAATCCCATGATTCTGCCCATTATTGTCGATTTGGGCTGAGTATGTTATAATGATGGCGGTCGGGATTCCGGCCGCCGGTTTTTATTGCGCGCATAAGGGCGCGCCGAAAGGGGAAACAATGCAGGTATACGATGAAGCAAACGCGCTGGCCAGAGCCATTCGTGAAAGCGAGGAGTGCCGCGCATACAGACAGCTGAAAGAGGAAATGGACGGCAATGAAACGGCGCGCGCGCTGCTTAAGGCTGTCTCTTATACACATCTGACGCTGCCGACGAAGGCTTAGGTGT
>CAMGDO010000119.1 GCA_946042585.1 uncultured Clostridia bacterium | reverse complement strand
ACACCTAAGCCTTCGTCGGCAGCGTCAGATGTGTATAAGAGACAGATACGAAGTCGCTCGATGGCAGCTATGCGGCGTTTGGCCAGGTGATCAGCGGCATGGAGGTGGTGGACGCCATCTGCGAAAACACGCCGGTGGAGGATGGCAACGGCACTGTGGCGAAAGCGAATCAGCCGGTCATCACCAGCATCCGCATGATTGAAAAACCGGAATAACAGCCATACGGCGTCTGCTTGCAGGCGCCGTTTTTGCTGCCGTTGAAAATTGTAATCATTTTGAAATAATTTCCTCCCGCGGGAACAATCGGACGCCCGGCCTCGTCTATATAAAGAAGGCTATGCGACAAGGAGGACGTGCTATGCGTTCTGCAATGCAGAAAATGATGCTGCTGACGCTCGTAATTTTGTTTTTTCTGACGGGCGCTGCGCAGGCAAACGGTCCATTCAGTGTGGAAGCGGAAATCGGCTATGAAGGACGGGTGACCTATCTGTCGGTCATGCCGCTGCGCGTTTCGCTGAAAAATGCCGGGAACGATGCGGCGGTGACGGTGGCGGTGAATGTCCGGCGCAGCGATACCACCCATGACCGCTATGAATATCCTGTGACGCTGGCGGGCGGCGCGGAGAGGGAGATTGTGCTGCCGCTTACGCTGAATTACCGGCAGGACAGCTATACCGTGGAGCTGCTCGAAAACGGGGAAACCGTCGCTTCTGCAAAGGTCAGACCGCAGCAGCTGCTTTCGCCATCGACGCTTCTGGTGGGTGTTTTGTCCGATACGCCCGAAGCAATGAGCTATATGAATATCAATCAGGCCAATGACCAGCTGCTGCGCGGGGATGTGTGGCAGACGGTGGCGCTGAGCCGGGAAAGCTTTCCGGACACGGTGCAGATGCTCAGGGCGTTTCGCATTCTGGCGGTGGACGGCGTGGATATGAGCACGTTTTCTCAGGCGCAGCGCGACGCGCTGGACACATGGCTCCGCGAGGGCGGCATCGTCATTGTGGGCGGCGGCGCGCGCGCGGTATCGTCGCTGCGCGCCTTTTCGGGCTATACAGGCGTGACCACGGGCGCGCCCTATGCGGGCGAACAGGTGGAAAACGCGCTGATTTCCTATCTGGACACAACGCAGTTTGCGCTCAGTGCGGTTCGCAGCAATCTGCAGGGAAAAATCATGCTGTCGCCCCTGAACGGTGCAAGCGGCGCTGTGGTGGAACAGGCGGGGCAGACGCTGCTGGACCGCTGCCCTGTGGAGAATGGCGTGGTGTATACGGCGGCGTTTGCACTGTCGGACAAAACCCTCAGCGCATGGGACGGCATGACGTGCTTTTGGCAGCGCGTGCTTCTGAGCGCGGACAGCGCAGCATATCAGCGCATCATCGAGGCGCTTGGCAATTATTACAGAGACGAATATGTGACGGTTACACAGAACCTGATGAGCGCGCAGCCGCTGGAGAATGATCGCGGCGTGCTGTATGCCGTCGTCTTTGCGGCGGCGGTGCTGGTGTTTTCCGGCATTGGCAGCTATCTGATTCTCAAACGCCTGGACAGGCGCGAATGGATGTGGCTGACTGTGCCCGTGCTGGCGGCAGTGTGTGTGGGGATTTTGCAGCTGATTTCCGGCGGCATCCTGCTGAACCGGCCTGCTGCGGCGGGGTATGCCGTGCTGCGCCGGGGAGCGGCGGGCGACAGCCAGTATCAGATGGTGATGGGCGTGGCGGCAAAGAACACGGAGCCTGTGCGCGTCAGTACGGTGGAGAAGGCGCATGTGGAGCCTGTCAACACGAGCGACTACTATTCTGACGATACGGCGCAGAAGCTGACGGGCGCGACCAGCCTGCGCTATACCTATACCATTGGGACGGAGGGCACGGCTGTCACGCTGCCTTCCGTGCGGGCGTGGGAGGTGCAGTATGTGTGCGTCACGCCCGAAAAAGCGCCCGAGGCAGATGTGTCGGGCAGCATCTGGTGGGAGGAGGACGGGCTGCACGGAAAGATTGTGAACCGCTCGGAGCTGACGCTTCAGGCGGGCTATGTGATCACGAGCTTTGGCTATTGCACCATTCCGGAGGTGTATCCGGGTGAAACAAGGACATTTGCGCTGCTTGAGAATAACGGGCGCACCGAGCCGGGCATATATGACGGGGAAATTGCGCAATTGTGGATGGAACGGTATACCGGCTCCATTCTGTATTCCGTGGTGTATGCGGCTGTCTATCCCGAGGATCCGCAGCTGGAAAGAGAGCTGACGCTGGATCCCCGGGAAGAAACGCTGCGCAACAACCTCAGGCAGATGATCAACGCCTGCTCGAATCAATGGAACGACGAATACTATGCGCAAAGCACGTTTCATTACATCACCTTCAGCGATTCTCTGGGCAGCCTTCAGCTGATGATCAACGGCGGGAAGGCGGAGCGCATGGCGTACAGCGCAGCCATCGATGTGCAACTGGATTATCTGCCGGTGAACGAAGCGGGACAGCTGCGGTGCATGCGCGGCATGATCCCTGTGTACAGCGCCGGCAGAAACAGCGACGGCACGCCCTATCGCAGCGGCAGCGCGCTGACGGGCTATCACTATTTCTCCCTGCGCGACGAGCCTGTGCTGTGCTTTGCGCTGGGCGAGGTGAAGGGGCTGCAGAAGGACGAGGTGACGATTTCAAAGATCGAGTTCGCCTGCGAACAATACGGCAGCAATCCGCGCATCCGCCTGTTCTGCCCGGAAACGGGGAAATGGGATGAGGTGAGCTATACGCAGCTGCCCTTGTATCTGGCAGGCGAGGACGCTATGCGCTATCTGGATGAGAAAATGCAGCTGAATATTCTGCTGTCGATGCCATCCGGCGTATCCAATGCGGAAATCGGCTATGCAACGCTGGCTGTGGAGGGGACGGTGAAATGAGCATGCTGGAAATCAGGAATCTGACCAAGATCTACGGCAAGTTCACGGCGCTGGACGATCTGAGCATCTCCATCGGTCAGGGAGAGCTGCACGGCTTTGTCGGGCCGAACGGCGCGGGGAAAAGCACAACCATGCGCATTCTTGCCACGCTGATGCCGCCCACTTCGGGCACGGCGCTGATAGAAAACGTGGATGTGTGCCGCAATCCCCGCCGCGTGCGCGAGCTGGTGGGCTATATGCCGGACTTTTTCGGCGTGTATGACCGGCTCAAGGCGTGGGAATATCTGGATTTCTATGCCCGCTGCTACGGCTTTTCCTATCGGGAAAGAATGCGGATGATCGATCAGCTGCTGGCGCTGGTGAACCTGTCGGACAAGCGCGAAAGCTATGTGGACGCGCTCTCCCGCGGCATGAAGCAGCGGCTGTGCCTGGCGCATGCGCTGATTCACGATCCGCACCTGCTGATTCTGGACGAGCCTGCTTCCGGCATGGACCCGCGCGCCCGCGCCGAAATGAAGGATATCCTGCGTCAGCTCAAGGAGATGGGAAAAACAGTGCTGATTTCCTCGCATATTCTGCCGGAATTGTCCGAGATGTGCGATTCGCTGACGATTATTGACCATGGCAAGCTGGTGTTTTCGGGCTCGGTGGAGGCGCTGTCGCGCAGGATGAACGGCAATGCGCCGCTGGAAATCCGGCTGCTGAACGAGGGGCAGGTGGAAGCCGCCGTGCCGGTACTCAAGGAATTCCCCGGCGTAAGCGGCATTGTGCTGACGGATGCACAGCAGCTGAACGTTTCGTTTGACGGCGATGACGAGGCGGCGGCGCTGCTGCTGAAAACCCTGCTGCTGCGCGGCGCGGCGGTGCTGGATTTCCACCGTGCGCCGATGAACCTGGAAAAGGTGTTTATGGAGGTGACGCAAGATGATTAACCCCATTCTGGCGTCCTCGGCCCGGCGTCGCATGCGCTCCATGCGCACGGCGCTGATCATTACGGTATATGGCCTTGTGATTTTTGCCATCGGGCTGGCGGTGGCCTTTGGCGGCATGCTGGGCGATACGGTGAATATCTACACCATGCAGAAAGGGCTGGAGGCCTATGTGGTGATGATGATTGTGCAGTTTGCCCTGCTTGTGCTGGTGACGCCGGCGATGACGGCGGGCAGCATTGCGGGTGAGCGCGAGCGGCAGACGCTGGATCTGTTGCTGGTGACCAACACGGGCTCTGTGCGCATTGTGATGGGCAAGCTGATGGAGGCGCTGGGCTTTATTGCGCTGCTGGTTGTTTCCACTTTGCCCGCCATGGGGCTGGTGGTGCTCACGGGCAGCATTTCGATATGGCAGCTGCTGACGGGGCTTTTGTTTCTGGTGGTCACGGCATTTGCGGCGCTGAGCGTGGGCATATTCACCTCCGCTCTGATGCGGCGAACGGTGGCCGCGACGGTGACGGCTTATCTGCTGGTGCTGTTTATCGGCATTGTCACGCTGGTGCAGATTGTCTTTGACGTGAAGACGGTGGACACGCTGCTCTATGACACCACGTTTACGGCGGCGTCCGGCACGCAGGGAAGCCTGACGCTGTGGAGCTGCGTGTTTAATCCTGCGCTGGGGCTGCTGTGCATGCTGTTTGACCAGTCCGGCATGCTGCGCTCTGTGCTGGAGGAGTTTTCC
>CAMGDO010000118.1 GCA_946042585.1 uncultured Clostridia bacterium | reverse complement strand
GAGACAGCATCTGCGCCGCATTGGCATGCATATTGTCATTTTTCAGCTGCCACATGCGCGCGGCGGCGGGAATCCCCCCGTCTGCGGCAGCTTCCAGCAGCTTTTTGATGGATCTGTCCATGCCCTCGCCTCCTTTACAGCCTGTCCAGCAGCGTGACGCTGTGGATGGCACCCGCCTTGCGCAGCGCTTCCACCAGCGCCCCGGAGGGCATGCTGTCCAGCTCCAGCGCCATCACGGCGCGTCCGCCTTCCTCTTCGCGGAAAACGCGCATGGTGGCAATATTCATCCGGTTATCCGCCAGCAAACGGCTGACCGTGGCAATCACGCCCGGCGCGTCCTGATGCTGAATAATCAGCGTGGTTCTTTCGCCGGAAAAGCCGACCTCCAGACCGTTGAGATACTGCACGCGCACGCTGCCGCCGCCCACCGACGCCGCCTGCACGCTGACCGTGGCGCCATGCACCCCGCGGGCGTTGATGATGACGGTGTTGGGGTGCGCGTCGCGCAGCTGCACGGCGGAAATATGCAGGGTCATGCCTCTTTCCTGCGCCAGCTCACGGCTGCGGCGCATCTGCACGTCATCCACCATAAGCCCGAGCAGCCCGCCAATCACCGCGCGGTCCGCGCCATGCCCCTCCCAGGTCTTGGCGAATGACCCGTGAAACAGAATATCCGCATACTGAACCTCCTCGCCCAGCAGCATGCGCGTGACACGCCCGATGCGTGCCGCGCCAGCCGTGTGCGAGGAGGAAGGGCCGATCATGACCGGCCCGATAATATCAAACAGCTGCATACTGTCCGCTCCTGCTCATACATTGTCAAACGGCTTGTTCAGCCTGCACAGCGGACAGGCTGATTCGGAATACATCTCCACTTTTTCGCTGCAAAGGGGATAAAACGGATACTCAAACGCCACTTTTCCATCAGAAACATCAAGAATGCAGGAAACACCCACCACTACGCCGCTCAGCGCACGCACGATCTCAATCAGCTCACGCACGCTGCGGCCGGTGGAAACCATATCCTCCACAATGAGCACCCGTGTGCCCGGCGCAAAGGTGAAGCCGCGGCGCAGCGTCAGAACGCCATCCCGGCGCTCGGCATACACATTGCGCACGCCCAGCTGCCGGCTCACCTCGTAGCCCGGCAGCATGCCGCCCACAGCCGCCGACAGCACCAGCTGCACATTCTCCTGCTTGAAATGCGCGGCGATCATGCCGCACACCTCCTGCGCATTCCCTGCATTTTCAAACAGATGCGCACACTGCACATAGAAATTGCAGTGGCGGCCGCTGGCGCGCAGATAATGCCCCGGGCGCAGTACGCCGGTGCGATGGATCAGATCTCTCAGCTGTTGTTGATTCATCCTATCACATCCTTCTGCCATCCATTATAACGGAGTATGTCAAAGCGGGTCAATGCTTATTTCTCAAAAATGGACAGCGGCGAAACGGGCAGCGGTTCGCCCTTTTCTCCATACACCGTGCAGGGAAGATCAAGCTGCGCGGGCGCAGGATACGCCTTACCGCGGTTTGGCATCAGCCGCAGGGTATGCTCGCGATTGGTCAAAACGGCATTGACATAGTCCTTCACATCGCGCAGCGGCTCGGAAAACACCACAGCCAGCGTTTCCTCCGGCTTGCGATGCCCCACCCAATGCACATCGGAACCGGCAGAAACAAACTTGCCCCGCCCCTGCGCATACAAAACGGCCAGTCCGTCCTCCTTCTCGGTATTCCCCGCATTGCCGATTTCGATGCCATCCACGCCCAGACACGGCGACATATTGGTAATGTAGGGACGCACGCGGAAGGGATGCGCCTGCACAATGCAGCCGCCGGCGGCGCGCACATGCCTGAGATATTCCGCGCGCCCCCACTCCCGCATATCGGGATGGTCCAGCAGAAACTCCTTCGTCAGGCCGTAGATCAGCCACTCATCCCATTCAAAGCGCTCCTCGATACCGAAAAACACCTGCAGCCCCTCGCGCTCGCCTGCCGCCCGGGCATCCTCATAGCCGCTGCAGAATTCATTCACCCATTTGTCCCAGCTCAGCGCGCGGTCGGGACGGGCATTCCCGTGAAAGAAATGGTCGGTCACCATAATTCCCGCATAGCCCAGCTCCCTGTACCAGCGGATATAATCGCGTCCGGGCACTTTGCCGCAGGCGCTTCCCTGCTCGGTATGCAGGTGCGTTTCATATAGATACTGCATGGTATTCATCCCTCAGCACAAAGATTGCGGACGCAGCCGCGCATTCAGTATACCGCCTGCGGTGCGCAAGTGCAAGCGCTCCGCCGCCTTTTTTCCAAAATCCGTGCCCCTTCGACGGCGTTCGGCTCACTCTGACAGGATGCTGCGCCATACGCGCGCCGCGCGCGAACGATTGTCCGCCCGGATGCATAACTCGACATTTTTCGAGGCAGGATAGAAGGTACACAGCGGGGAATATGCCTGCAAACACGCGGGAGGGATGTGTATGCTGACACATGTGAAGAAAAAGGACGTGCTGCTGGTGCGCCTTCAGGGCGAATTGGATCAGTGCACGGCGTCGGGCATCCGGCGCGATATCGACGACATGCTGCAGGACCCGTCCGTGCGCCATCTGGTGCTGGATCTGCGCGACATGCCGTTTATGGATTCATCGGGCATCGGGGTGATTCTGGGACGATACCGCATGCTGTGCCTGCGCGGCGGCTCCGTATCGCTGATGCGGCTAACTCCGCAGGTGCGGCGCATATATGATCTTTCGGGCATGGCGCAGGTCATTCCGGTGATCGAGGAAAGGGAGGACGAAGGATGCAAGTGATTAACCATATGCGGCTGACCTTTGACGCGCGGCCCGAAAACGAGAGCTTTGCGCGCGTTGCCGTCAGCGCCTTTACCGTGCCCATGAACCCCACCATGGATGTGCTCAGCGACGTGCGCACCGCCATCAGCGAAGCGGTCACCAACGCCATCGTTCATGCCTATGGCGAACGGGGCGGCGAGATTGAGCTGGATGCGGCGCTGCGCGAGGACGGCAGGCTCTTGCTCTTTGTGCGCGACCGCGGCTGCGGCATTGCGGATATTGCGCGCGCCATGCAGCCGTTTTTCACCACCCAGCCCGAAAAGGAACGCTCCGGCATGGGCTTTGCCGTCATGCAGTCCTTTATGGACGGCATCCGGGTGGAATCCGTCCCCGGCGAAGGCACGACGGTATATCTGGAAAAGCAGATCCGCACGCAACCGCCCCTCCCGGTCAATAACAGGCCGCGCAGCGAAGATATACAATAAAGCGCCTGCCGGATGGGCCAGCAGGTGTAATGCAGCGGCATCCAAACGCCTCAATATCCAGAATATTACGATGCAAGCGGACTATCTGATGCCAATCACAATCTTGACAAGCTCCGGATCGCCCTGCGCATTGCCGAAAGAATATAACGGCAATTTATGAACCGACCCTCCCGTTTTCTCCGGGAGGGTCATTGGTTCATGCCGCCGCGTCCAGCATGTTTTCAATAAAGATTCCATACCCTCTCGTCGGGTCGTTCACCAGGACATGCGTCACAGCCCCAACGATCTTCCCGTCCTGAATGATCGGACTGCCCGACATGCCCTGCACAATGCCGCCCGTTTTTTCCAGCAGGCGCTCATCCGTCACCTTCAGTTCCAGCGATTTCTGCGCGGCGCCGGATTGCCGCAGCACCTGCGTGATTTCCACTGTGTATTCCGTGACCGACCCGTCATCCACGGTAGACAGGATGGTGGCGGTACCCGCATGCACCTCGCTGCGCGAAGCGACAGGCAGTCCGTCCGGATACAGCGCGCTCTCCACTGGCGCATTCAGCGTGCCGTATATGCCATACGCCGTGTTTTTGAGCACCGCGCCCAGCTGCACCTGTTCGCGCAGAAAAGAGCCGCGCAGCTCGCCCGGCGTGCCGCGCTGTCCGCGGCGCACGTCCACAATCTGCGCCTGCATCAGCTCGCCCTCGCGCACAGAAAGCACGCTGCCCGTATCGGTATCGGTGATGGCATGCCCCAGCGCCCCGTAAGTCAGCGTCTGCGGATCATAGAAGGTGAGCGTGCCCACGCCCGCGGTGCTGTCGCGCACCCATACGCCCAGCCGCCATGCCGCGCCCGCCTTGTCATACCGGGGCGCAATCATCAGCGTGCGCTCACGCCCGTCGCGATCAATCACCAGCTCCACCATCTGGCCTTCTGCGGCAGCCACGGTGCTGGTGAGCACCTCGGCTTTCTCAAGCGGCAGCCCGTTGACGGACAGAATCACATCGCCCGCGCGCAGTCCGGCATCGCTTGCCGCGCCTTCGTCCATGCCCACCACCAGCACGCCGCGCGTGCGGATGGCTACGCCCACAGAGCAGCCGCCCGGCATCAGCACGCGCGTTTCCGTCTGCGGCGTCAAAGCGTTTCGTCCGTTCAAAAGGCGGGCAAAATCCAGGGTGATGACGGGGCGCGCGCCCAGCGTTTCATCCAGACTGGCCGCGGCTGTGGCAGCGCTGCTCCACGGCACGGCGCACATAATGGCGGTGATGAGCACGATAGCGATGGCTGTCTCTTATACACATCTGACGCTGCCGACGAAGGCTTAGGTG
>CAMGDO010000117.1 GCA_946042585.1 uncultured Clostridia bacterium | reverse complement strand
CACCTAAGCCTTCGTCGGCAGCGTCAGATGTGTATAAGAGACAGTCCTTATAGCCGTCGGCAATCCAGATATTGCACAGGCTATAGGTATTCAGCTCCCGGGCAAAATAGGCGGCGATGCGCCGGCAGGCGATGGCATGACGAATCCAGAATTCGCGCACGTCTTCATCGGGGCTGGACAGCGTCAGATTATTTCTGACCATGGGATGCGAAAAGAACGTCGGATTAAAATCGATGCCAAGATCATTCTCGCGGGCAAACTCCACCCACGGCGCAAAATGCTCCGGCAACAGCTGATCGCGGTCGACCCGACCGTTTGTAAACACCGCATAGCTGGCATGCAGGCTGATGCGCTTCTTTCCCGGTATACAGCTGAGCGCCTTGAGAAAATCCGCCTTCAGCTCCTCAAAATTGCGAGCCTTGCCGGGATGATTGCCCGTCACCTGAATTCCGCCGGACAGCGCTTCATTCAAGCCTTCAAGGCCCGTAATATCATCGCCCTGCCAGCAGTGAATGCTGACCGGCAGGTTCATCAGGGTTGCTATCGCTTGCTCCGTATCCACGGAAAAGTCGGCATAACGACTTTTAGCCCACCGATACGCATCGTTCATGGCATTTTCTCCTTCATCATCGGCATCCGCAGACCGCCGTTGTTTTCGTTTGCAGGCAGCACAACCACTGCCAGATGTGTTTATTGTACCAAATCAAACCATTTATTCAAGAACGCTGGTCATTTTTCTCTACAACCTGTGTTAACCCTCCACTCCGTGGGCGACATTCCTTCCGATTCCTCAAAAATGCGATAGAAATAGGTGCTGTTTCGGTATCCCACCACCGTGCATATTTCATAGACGCTCAGATCAGTCTCGTGCAGAAGCCGTTTTGCCTTTTCAATTCTGCGTTCCTTGAGCAGCTCCGTGCAGGTCTTTCCCGTCGCCTCCTTCAGCACACGGCTGAGATACGCCGAGGATACATGGCATTGCGCAGCATAATCGCGCAGTGAAAAGGAATCGTAATGCAGTCTGATTTCCTGCAGCAGTTCAATCACATAGATATTCTCCCGATGAACGTCGGCAGGCAGCGCCATGCATTCAGGCTCGCCCAGCAGATACAGAAACAGCAGCGCCATCTCCGTGCGGCTGATCAGGCGTCCTACAGGCGGCTTTTGCACAAAGGAATGCACCACGCTCTGGAGCAGCAGCTGAATGGTCTGCTTTTCCGCAATCCGGAAATGCAGATAGGATACCGCCTTTTCGTCATCGCGCAGCGCGTCCAGCAGGAAATTGCCCAGCACGTTGTGCGTGCCAATCAGCTCCGGCACAATCTCAAAAAAAGCCGGACGGATAATGAAATTGACAGCTATATCATTTTCTCCGCAGCGGTGAATGCCGTGCGCGGAATGCCGGTTGATCAGCAGCACCTCGCCCGCCTTGAGGTGGATGGTACGTCCGTCCGGCATGTCGTGCACCGTTTCGCCCGACAGCATATACATCATTTCCACATAATCATGCCAGTGCATGGGGAAATCCGTAAACCGCGTGTGCGGACGCAGCGCAATCATCTGCCGCACCGGCACGAACTTTTTCCCCTCCACAATGAACATGCCCCGGTCTGTGTAGGTATCCTTTTTCAGCGGTTCGCCGGAAAGCAGCTGCCTTTCCTCATCCGTATGCGGCAAAAACAATGAAATCAGTTCCTGATCCACGCGCTTAACCTCCCTTTTTCTTCAGCATACCACAAGCAGGAAAAAAAGAACAGAAGTTCCCTGCCGGAAAGACAGAAATATCGCAATTTTCTGGAGCAGACATGCTTTCGGTCATGCCTGTTTCGCTTTCAGAAGCTCGTCCACGGGGCTGCAGGCCATGAGATGATATGTGATATGTGCCTTCTGTCTGCGCCTGCCGCTGGACTTGTCTTCGCTGCCTGATGGCGGCAGGTTCGTTTTCGTCTGCAAAGGATTTAACCTGCATCGGGCGCTTGCGGTGTCTGTTATCCGGCAAGGATACCGCCCACTAAATTTTTTGGATATACTCTCTGATCGCTGCTTCGTGTTCCTGCAATAAGCATAGCACAATCGCCAGCATTCATTCTCATCAGAGAATGGTGTGCATTACTGCGTGATTTACTGTTTCGCAGGGATTTTTCCATGAGGATGAGAATTCCTTCACCCATTTCACTATCCTTGCCTTACAGAACGGAAAACGAACGATTCTCGACCCCTAAACGAAAAAACAGGCGGCATCCACCCGAAGCTGAATGCTGCCTGTTTTGTTCAATCCTGTTTTGCAGTTTTCTCAAATTCCTGTCTGACCGGCACGTGCCTGACATGCTGCGTTTTGAAATCTAAACTCACAGCCGGTTCAGCGGCACCACAGCCAGCCTGACGTCTTCCTTCCACACGGTATAGGCGATATACAGCTTCTCCCCCGCAATCACACCATGAGGATACGCATACATGCCGTTCTTGGCGTAGCCCGGATACTTGCGCGCGCAGGCCCCGCCAGCGATCAGATAATGCGTATCAAACAGCGCGCCGTCCTCCGACAGGGACAGCACCAACGGGTTTCTCTCCGAGCCGGGCAACGGATTGCCCACATAGTAGAACCGCCCGTCCGGCAGACGGCCGAAAAACACCTTGGCGCGGCAATTGGGGAAATTCGTCTTTTCGGGCATCGACCAGCTTTCGCCCTCATTTGTGGAATGCGATTCATACAGCCAGTCGGTATTGCTGCGATGCAGCATATGCAGCACATGATCATCCGTCTGATAAAACGCGCCCTCGCAGATTCCTCCCGGCAATCCCAGCTGTCTGGATACACGCCAGAAGTAATCCGGATCATCCGATACCGGAGCGGGCAGCTGCGATGCATCGGCAAAGCCCGCCATATGCCAGCTACCGGGAACTGTTCCGGAGGGCTCGTCCGTATAGAGATGCGCCCAGTTGCCCGTGATCATCAGCCTGCCCGAATGCAGCCGCTGAGGGCCAAGATTGGGGCAGACAGGCGCCTTGAGATCCACAGGCGGCGAAAAATGCTCGCCATCCTGCGTGGTGACGCAATACAACCGCGTGCGGCAGATATCGCTGCCAAAGCGATGGATGCCCTTGCGATCCGTCCGCTCATGCGGCGACGCATATTCATAGGCGGCAAAATACGCCGCCAGAGAATCCCCGCGGTTCAGAAAGCCTGCCGCCGTCAGCACAGCCGCATAATCTTTTCCCAGCATGCTCTCCTGCAGCACACGCGGCGCGTCAAAGTGCAGCCCATCGCGGCTCTTGCAATAGAGAATGCGCTGCCCGCACTCGTCCTCGCCTGCGGGCGAACTCGACCACATCACATAGATTTCGTCCTTGAACACGCCCACCTCTGCATGGTGGCAAAAGCGCCAGTTATCCTCGCCCGCTTCATACAGCGTGACCGTTTGCAGTTCCAGCGTGCCAAGGCGCCCGGGATCGTCCAACAGCGTGTGGCGAATGTCCTGTGGGTTAATCATTTGCTTTCTCCCTCTGCAATCCGGCGCATGCCCGCAAGGGTATTGCGCGCGCCCTCCATCACATAGCCCGTGTCATATCCGGCGAACAGCAGCGTTGCCCCCTCTGCCCGCCACCAGGTGAGCGTTTCCTCATCATAGCCTACAGATGCACCAAAGGGTCGTCCTGCCTTGCGCAGCTTCTCCGTGGCGCGGCGCGTTGCCTCAAGCGCCCTCTCATGGCGCGGCTGACCAATCAGCCCCATTGAGCCTGCCAGATCATTCGGGCCAAAGATAAAGCCATCGATGCCCTCCACATCAAGAATCTCATCCAGACACTCCAGCGCATCGATATGCTCCAGCTGAATAAACCGCAGCGCCGCGCGATAATCGCGCCTCACATATTCCAGCTGATCCCCCAGCCCATACAGATTGGCACGCTGAGGGCCATAGCCGCGAACGCCCTGCGGCGGATATGTGCATGCAGCCGCCGCCAGACGCGCATCATCCGCCGTTCGGATATAGGGAAAAATAATCGCATCCGCGCCCATATCCAGAATCGGCTTGGCCAAAACAGGATCATTCCACGCAATGCGCACCACCGCTGCCGCACCCGCCTCATTGCAGGCAATCAGGTTGTTGATCACCGCCGCCTTGTCTATCACGGTATGCTCCATATCAATCCACACCGCGTCAAAGCCGCAAAGCGCCATGGCCTCCGTCAGCATCGGAACGCCTGTAAATGTATGCGTTCCAATCACACACTCGCCTCGTTCCAACTTATCCTTCAGCTTCCGCTGCTGCTCCAGCATGCAAACACCCGCTTTCGTATGTTTTGTCCTCATCATACGCGCCCCGCCGCACTTTGTCAACGTCCATTCCGTTTCTCCGCATTCAAAACAGCTTTCTTTCGCCCGTCTTGATACTAAGCTGCGTTTCACACAGGAAAACCTTTCGCGAGCCTCCCGTGAATATTTCCACACAAACGCCCCGGATGCACATGCCTCCGGGGTGTCAGACTATCAATATAGTGGGCACACAGCTGCCGGGATGCAATGAAGGGGCGCAGCTCCTTCATTTCTATTCCGCAGAACCGGCTTTGCCGGTTCGAGGAGCGGGGGTTACCCCGCTTCCTT
>CAMGDO010000116.1 GCA_946042585.1 uncultured Clostridia bacterium | reverse complement strand
TATAGCATATTTTGCGCATATGCGCAAGATGATGCAGAAATGGCTGGGCAGCGGCGGAATAAAGCTCAGTTTTGATGCTTTTTCAGCCACACCATCAGCACGGCCACGTCAGCGGGCGATACGCCCGGAATGCGCGCCGCCTGCGAGAGCGAGAGCGGGCGCTGCGCGGTGAGCTTCTGCCGCGCTTCCATGCGCAGCCCCTCCATCTGCATGTAGGGCGCATCCTCCGGCAGCTTTCTTTCTTCCATGGCGCGGGCCTTGAGCAGGGCGGCGTGCTCCTTTTGCAGATAGCCCTCGTATTTGATCTGGATTTCCGCCTGCTGCCGGGCGCCGGGCGTGAAGACGTCGGGGTCGTTCAGCAGGGAGTCGATGGTGCAGTCGGGATGCCGAAGTGCTGCGTCGCGCCGCGTATCCCGCAGGAAACGGAGCAGCGTCTGCGTCTGGCGATCCTTTTCCTCCATGCGGCGCATGCGTTCGTCTGTGGCCAGCCCCAGCGCGTGCGCGCGGGCGGTGAGGCGCAGGTCGGCATTGTCCTGCCTTAGATACAGCCGGTGCTCGGCGCGGCTGGTCATCATGCGGTAGGGCTCGTCCGTGCCCTTGGTGGTCAGATCATCCGTCATAACGCCGATATATCCCTGATCGCGGGTGATGAGCAGCGGCTCGCGTTCACGCACATACTGTGCGGCGTTGATGCCTGCCAGAATGCCCTGCGCGGCGGCTTCTTCATAGCCCGATGTGCCGTTGATCTGACCAGCCATGAACAGCCCGTGCACATCCAGCGCGGACAGCGTGGGCGAAAGCGCGGTGGAATCGATGCAGTCGTATTCAATGGCATAGGCCAGGCGCGTAAGCACGCAGTTTTCCAGACCGGGAATGGTGCGGTACATCGCCCACTGCACATCCTCGGGCAGGCTGGAGGACATGCCCTGCACATACCACTCCTCGCCGTGAAAGCCTTCCGGCTCCAGAAACAGCTGGTGACGGCTTTTGTCGCGAAAGCGCACGATCTTGCTTTCGATGGAGGGACAGTAGCGCGGCCCCTGCGACTGGATGGCACCGTTGAACATGGGCGCGCGGTGCAGGTTGTTCAGGATGATCTCATGCGTGCGCTCGTTGGTATAGGTCATATAGCACATCATGCGGTTTTTGACCGCGTGATCCGTCATGAACGAAAAAGGAACGGGCGGCTCGTCTCCCGCCTGCGGCTCAAGTGCGGAAAAATCGATGGTGCGCGCATCCACGCGCGCAGGCGTTCCCGTCTTGAAGCGGCGCAGGGTGAAGCCAAGGCCGGACAGCGATTCGCTCAGGCCGCGCGCGGGCAAAAGCCCCTGCGGCCCGCCTTCCCACTGCGCCTCGCCGATAAAAATCTTGCTGCGCAGATAGACGCCCGTGCACACAACGACGGCGCGGCAGGCGATATGATCGCCCGTGGCGGTGACTACGCCGGTGACGCGGCAGTTCTTTGTTTCAATGCGGGTGATTTCGCCCTGACGGACGGTCAGGCGCTCCTGGGAAAACAGCGCGCGCTTCATGCGCTTCTGGTATTCGCGCTTGTCTGCCTGGGCGCGCAGCGAGTGCACGGCAGGGCCCTTGCTGGTATTGAGCATACGGCTCTGCAGGGTGGTATCGTCGATGGCGCGGCCCATTTCGCCGCCCAGCGCATCCACCTCGCGCACCAGATGCCCCTTGCCCGTGCCGCCGATGGCGGGATTGCAGGCCATGAGCGCGACGGCGTCGAGATTCAGGGTGAAGAGCAGCGTTTCGCAGCCCATGCGCGCGCAGGCCAGCGCGGCCTCGCAGCCGGCATGACCCGCGCCGATAATGATGATGTCATACATGTGCGTATTCGCCTGTCTTTATCTGGAATGGGAAAGGGCGCGGCTTTCCGCGCCCGAAGCTGTTGTTACTTGCTCTTTTCCACGTTGCGGTACACCGTGTTCCAGCGGAAGCCTTCGCTGTCGGGGTTGACCACGGAGAGATTGAAGCCCTGCAGGTCGAACCAGTAGAAGGTCTTTTCGTTGGATGTTCCCGTCCACATGGTTTCGGTATAGGGCGCCTGATCGTAGGGGATGCCCAGAATGGACAGCGTGACGCCGCCGTCCGGCGGGGTGACGCCGGTGAGGTGATGGTCCTCAATATACTGCGTGTACCAGGCGGTGTGGTAGTTGTCCATGCCGCAATGGATGGTGAGCGGATGGTCGATATAGGGGGCGAGTGCGCCCAGCTGGGATTCGGTGAAGCCGAAGCTGCGCAGCGTGCCGATGTAGATCATCACATGGTAGCCGCCGCCCTTGTAGGCCAGATTGATGCAGTCGCCGACCTTCAGCACGTCCTTCCATTCGGTATAGTCGAGATTTTTGGTATCCACCAGGTATTTCTTGTTGGCGTTGGGCGTATCGCTGATGGCGGGGAGCTTTTTCATGCCGGCGGTATTGTGCACATAGCGGGCAAAGCCGATGCAGTCAAAGCCGCCCAGATAGCGCTTTTCGGTGCTGTAATAATGGCTGTTCTGCGAGGCGTAGCGCACGCGCAGGAGGGAAGACGCATTGGCGCCGGCAAAGAGATAGGGCACGCCGTACTGATAGGTGGCGGCGATGTTGCCGCCGCAGCTGGCGTTGTAGGCATTGAGGATGGGGTTGCCCTGCTCCAGCATGGCCAGGGCGATATTGAGGAAGCGCTGCGCCTCGATGCGCTCGGTGTATTCCTCCAGCGCGGCCAGGGCGGCCTTGGTGTTTTCGCTGGCTTTGAGCTGCGAATAATGGATATAGCCGGTCTGTTCGCCGCACTGCACGCGGGCATATTCGCCATGATAGGCCGATACCGTGACGGTCTCGTTTTTGCCAAGCGCGCCCAGCTGCTGGGCATTCTGCAGCGGCAGAGCGTAGAGCACAGCCTTTTCGCCCGTCCTGGCTTCAAAGGCGTCCACCTTGAAATCCTCGCTCAGGGCGCTCAATTCGCCGGCAGCCACATACAGCGTCTTGTCATTCAGGTTGATGGTGATGTGATCGCCGTCGTAGCCCGTGATGGTGACGGGGGTGTAGGGCGAAATGACGGCGGCAACCGACGCGCCGTAGCAAGGCGAGTCATAGGCGGATACCGCATCGTCGCCAAAGGCAATATAGGGCGTGACGGTGCCCTTTTTGTATTCCATCTGCACAAAGTCGCGGATGTATACATAGCCTTCCTCCCCCTCATAGCGGATAAAGGCGTATTCATCAGTGACAAAAGTGATGGCAAAGCGCACGTCTGTGGGCAGAAGCGCCAGCGCGCTGGTGTTCTTCAGCGGCTGCGCGCGCATATAGACCGGCGCGCCGAAGAAGCCCTCCACCGTGACGGCTTCGGGGCTTTCGGGGTCGATGTAATCGATTCTGACCGCGTCCTTCATATGGATATAGCCTGTCTGTCCCTGATAGACGGTGGCGGCGTATTTGTCATTGACGGGCGTGAGCTTAAGCACGGAGCGCGCGGGAACGTTCACCACCGTGGGCGTGTTGGCCTTGGGCTCGGTGCGCAGCCAGCGTGCGTCGTTGAAATAGGCATAGTAGCTCTCCTCGCCGGCAGTCTCGCCCAGCGCGGGGAATGCGCCGAGCAAAAGGCACACAAGGCACATAAGGGCAATGATCTTTCTCATAAAACAGGCTCCGATCTGCCGCAATGGCGAAATAATCCTTTTGGATTATACCGGAATTTCTCGGTGTATGCAATAAAAAAGCGGTCTTTGACCGCTTTTTTTACGAGAATCAGGGCAGCGATATGCCATCTGCCCAGGAGGCATCCACATAATACAGGAAAACACCGTTGACGGATACGGCGTCGTGCAGGGCGTCCAACGGGTAGAATGCGATGCGGCGCTCAGCGTCCTCAAAGCGCAGCGTAATCACCTGACGCGCGTTTTCGGAGGGCTGATAGCCGTCCGGCAGGGATTTGGTGGTTCTCAGCGCCGCCAGCTGCTGATAGCCCAGCAGGAAGCTGTCGCTGTCCACGCTGTCCCCTGCGCAGGTGACGACCACATCGCATAGAATATTGCCGCGGGCATCCGTTTCAAACTCGTTGTTTTCCAGCAGGCGCTCCACCAGCGTGACGTCATAGACGCGCGTTTCGCCCTCTTTATCCCAGCTCAGCTGCGAAAGCAGATTGGTGGGGATATTGATGGGCGCGGTGCTGAGCAAATCCGTATAGGTCTGCGTCAGCAGCACACCCGAGGAAAAATGCGTGGCCTTGACAATGTCGCCGCGGTACAGGCAATAAAACGACACATCGTTTGCATCCTGTCCGCAGACAAAGGTGAGCTGATAGGCGTCCAGCGCTGTCTGCGCAATGACGCTGCCGTTTTCGTCATAGCCCGTCACGATGCTGGGGGCAATATCCAGCGTGACGGTGCGGCGCGGATGGTTTAGCCCATAGGCGGCAAGGTCGGCGCTCTGCGCATTTTCCACATAGGCGGCAAAGCGCAGCCCTTCCAGCTTGCCCAGCAGCGTATCCACCTGCGCGGAGGAAAGCGGGTATTCAAACGGCGCGGTCATATACCAGCCTTCGGTGCGGTTTTCGATGGTGAAGGCGCTGTCTCTTATACACATCTCCGAGCCCACGAGACGTAGAGGAATCGCG
>CAMGDO010000115.1 GCA_946042585.1 uncultured Clostridia bacterium | reverse complement strand
ACACCTAAGCCTTCGTCGGCAGCGTCAGATGTGTATAAGAGACAGCATAGATATCATTGCGCCCGGGCAGATAGTTGTCCATGCGCAGGAAGCCGTAGCCTTCCTGATGGATTTCCAGTACGCCGCTGCCGTCGCTGATATCGCCGGCTGCCAGCATTTCGGGCAGCGCGCCGGGAGCGGCTGTGCGCGGGCGATAATCATTCTGATAGCTGCCCTGCTGATAGGACGGCTGCTGCGGATAACCGGCGGGACGCACTTCCGTACCCTGCGGCGCAGAATACGGCTGCCGGGGCTCGCTGCGATAGGCGTTTTCCTGCGACGGGACTTCCTTGGCAGGCTGCCCGGCATCCGGGCCAAAGCGGGAAACCGTGGGGAAAGACCGCTGCTGGCCATAGGAGGAGGCAGGGCGCTGCTGCTGCGAATAGGTATTGTTGCTGCCTGGCTGCGAATAATTGCGCGGATTATGCCAGGCGCGTACGCCTTCCAGAGAAAACACGGGCTTATTGGTGCCGGGCACGTTGCCGCGATTCACGGTGGGCTGGGCGGGCGCAGCGCTCTGCACAGGCGTGCGCACGGGCCTCGCGGCAGGGACAGGCTTTGCGGGCGCGGAACGCACAAAGGGCGCGTTGGGCGTCAGCACGGGGGTGTCTTCATCATCGGTCACGATGGAAGCGACACGCCGCGCGATGGGGGGGCTGTTTTCGGGGGCGCTTTGAGGGGCGGTCTGTGCAGGCTCTTCTTTGATCAGCGCGTCGCACAGACGCTCCACAATGCCCTGCTTGGAAATGCCTGCGCTCAGCGTTACGCCGTTTTCCCGGGCAATCTTGCGCAGTTCAACCACGGTCAGCGCTTCAAATGCTTCCTTGCTATACAATGTTATTCCTCCTTGATGAAAGAGACGACAAATCAGGACGGGTTGAGAACTACCAGCACGTCGCGGTTGACAGCCTGTTCCACCCAGTGTTCAAAGCTGCCATACAGCGCCTGATCGGGCAGGGTGAAGCCTGCCTCCAGTGCCATGTGCGTCAGTGTATCGCGGCGCAGGGTATAGGTGTTAAAGGAGAGTGCGGCGGCGCAGCCGGGCAGCAGCGCCTCACGCCATGCGGGCAGCGCTTCCTGCAGGAGCGACTCAAATGAGCCGATATGCCCGCGCTCCGTGGGCGCGTGCTGCACGCCATAGGGGAGATCCGCAATCAGCGCGTGCGCCTTCTGCTTTCTGAGCAGCTTGCCTGTATCGCGTGTGTCTGCTTCCAGAAACAGCACCTCCATGGCGCGCTCCTGCGTATGTACGCTCAGACGGGAAAACGGGGCGTTCCGTCCGTCGCCCAGCGTCATGCCGCCGTTCGTCATGCTGTGCTTGATCCGGTGATACTGCAGCCATTTTCGGGCGTAGGATGTGCCTTCGCTGAGCGCCTTGCGGTCGGCATCTATGCCGACAGATGGCATGCCGCGCGTCAACGCGCAATACAGCGTGGTGCCGCGCCCGCAGATGGGATCCAGCACGCGGGGGGCGGCAGTGCGCCACTGACCACCGGCAGAGAGTGCCAGATTGAGCATCAGCTGTGTAAAGGCAGCATTGGTTTTGCCTTTGTATTTCAGTATTTCGGGCATGTCCGCGGGCAGAACGAAAGGCGAGGGCATGCTCAGGGGACGCAGCAGATCATTTTCCAGCGCACAGGACATATACAGCGCGGAGTGCCCGGCCAGAAATGCGCTCTGCGCGGGGGTCAGCGGGCCGTTTTCATAGCACAGAAACGGCGCGCCGCCCAGCGTGCGCAAAGAAACGCATGCATCAATCCCGCATGCATGCAGCATGCAGGTCAGCTCCTTTTGGGCCAGGATGAGCAGTGATTCCTGATATCGGGCGTTGGAATGCGCACGGAGTAGATAGGCGTATTGCATGAGAACCTCGCTATGCATGATCTGCCATTATAGTCAGTATATCACAATCGGGCCGATGAATCAAGCCTTGATGCAAAAAACAGGCGTTTCGTCGTGAGAAACGTATCGTGCATACAGTGCATATTTGTATGCGCCTGCGAATACCATGAAGGCAGAAACGGAGGGACAGGATATGAGCGTGCAGATTCAAAGAGAGAGTATGGAAAACGGAAAGCTGCTGCGTGCGGCGCCGCAGCAGACGGCGGTGGAAGCGGAAACGCCGCTGCCGGGCGGATTGCGCGATGAGGTGCGGCTGTTTTATACCGAGGCGTCGGCTGTGCCGCTTGGCTACGAGGCGGTGGGCAATCGCCTGACAGTGAGCGGACGCGTTACCTTTCGTACCCTTTATGCGCAGGGTGACCTGACGCGCGTGCGCTGCGCCGAAGCCATGAGCGATTTTTCGCGCACGCTGACGCTGCCTGCGCAGGAAAGCGCGGCGCAGTATCAGCCGGTGTGCGAGGTGACAAGCGCCAGCGCGCGGGTGTTCAATGGCCGCCTGCTGCTGCGCGCGGATATGAGCCTGGAAGCCAGCGCTGCGCAGACGCGTCAGACGCAGGTGGTGACGGACGTGGAGGAGGAGGGCGCACAGCTATTGACGGAGGAAGTGACCTCGCAAAGCACTGTGGGCGGCGGCGAAGCGCAGGGAATGATTCGCGGCGAATTTGAGCTGGCGGAGACGCTGCAGGCAGAGGAAGCGCTCTTTGCCAGCGCGGAAGCGCGGGTGGAGGACATCATCGGCGGTGCGGACGGGCGCGCGACGGTGACGGGCACCATCGATCTGACGGCGTGCCATGCCGCCAGAATGCCCGGCAGACCGCTGGTCTGTACGCAGCACAGCCTGCCCTTTGAGCAGACGGTGACGCTCAGCGGAGAGATGGGCGATCTTATGTCGGCGTCTGCCGATGTGACGGATGCCGCCGTGGCGCTGGAGGGCAGCGAGGGCGCGCGCGTGCTGCGGGCGGAAGTGGGGCTGACTGTGCAGCTGCAGGCACTGCGCGAGCAGCGTCAGCGCGTGGTGACGGACGTGTTTGGCAGCGGCGATACGCTGCTGCTTCCCTCCGGCGAGCGAATGATGTGGCGCAGCGAGGTCATCAACGAGCAAACGGCGGAAAGCGGACGGCTGCAAATGATGCTGCCCGAAAGTGCGCCGCGCATCAAAACGGTGCTGGCGGCGTTTGTGCAGCCCGTGCTGGTGGGGGCGGCTGAGCAGGGCGGAAAGCTGTATGTGGATATGCTGCTGCGCGCTGTGCTGATCTATATGACGGAGGACAGCGGCATTCCCGTGTCCTATTCGGCGGAGGAACCAGCGCGCATGGCGTTTGCCACCTCTGCGCTGCCCGGGGATGCGCTGCGGCTGTTCTCCACGCGTGTGGAGGCTTCAGCCGTGGCGGGCGACCGCGCGGAAATTCGCTATGTGATGTCGCTGCACGCGCGGGGCGAGCGCTATATGCAGGGCTTTGCGGTGACGGATGTGACGGGCGAGGCTGCAGCGCCTGCGGCTGCTGTGCTGGCTTTGTACCGCACGCAGGGACAGGAGCGGCTATGGGATGTGATGAAGCGTTATCGTATGCCCGCCGACAGGCTGCGCGCGCTGAATGCGGATTTGACGCAGGAGGTGCAGGAAACGCTGCCGGAGGGAACACGGATCATCGCATACAGACGATAAACAGGCACAGAGAAAGCAGGCAGGCGGCGTAATGCAGCCTGCCTGCTTTTCTGGTGCGGTAGATCAGCGCGCTTTGCAGCAGCACCCCGGTGAATGAAATCAGCACGCGCAGTGCCGGCGCTGCAAAGGAAAACAGCGGCAGGGAGAGCGGCAGCTGCAAAAGCGCCTGTACGCCCAGCGCGATGCCCAGCGCAAACAACGCCCGGCCGGGGCCGGTATGAAAGCCGCGCCGCGCGCGTGCCCACAAAAAAGGCGCGGACGCGCCGCCTGCCAGCACGCAGGCCCATGCCGCCTGAAGAAACAGCGCATACGAGATCTTCCATGCTGCCAGCGGGCACGCAAATACGGCGCACAAAAGTGTGCGCCGCATCATGCGGGCAGTTCTGTCCACGTTACTCCTTATACATGTCCATGCCGTCTGCGAGCGTATCGGCATTGGACTTGACAGTCGTATAGGGGCTGCCGGACGTGAGCATGTCATACAGCGCGGAGATTTCCTCAAACGCCTTGGGATCGTCGGTGACAGCTACGGACTGGATGCCGGGATGGATGGCTTTGGCGCGTTCGAGCACCATGCCGCGGATGCGGTCATCCAGACCGCCCTGATAGGTGCTGTCATATTGGATGCCTACCAGCGCCATATTGCCGATTGCGACGGCTGTCGCATCGTCAATCTCTGTCATCTTGTCTACTGCGTCCTCCAGCTCTTTGGAAGCTGTCAGCGCATCGTCCACCGTGGAAATCTGCCTGCTTTCATTGCCCGGCGTCAGCAGGTTGTCGTTGTTGTTCAGCGGGTTGTCCATTCCGCCTGCGCCAACATTATCCGTGGCAGAGGGCATGACGGAACTGCCGGGGCTGAGCATGGGTGAGTTCGTTCCGGCGGTGGGCGAGGGATTGATGTCGGCATTGCCTGCGCAGCCCGTGAGCATGACGGCGAGTGCGAGACACATCAGGGGTACAATGACTGCTTTTTTCAAAGAAAATCGCCTCCTCGCGGCTATTG
>CAMGDO010000114.1 GCA_946042585.1 uncultured Clostridia bacterium | reverse complement strand
TTCCTCTACGTCTCGTGGGCTCGGAGATGTGTATAAGAGACAGCTCTTTTTCTTCATCGGCGCATCTTCCTCCTCACGCCTCATTGCTGCGCACGGCACGGCTGGCATACAGCGCACCGAACAAAAGCAGCACAATCACCGCAAATGAATAGGCCGCCGTCGTCACATCCTGATAATCCAGCGCGGCAAACTTGTTGTTCATAAAGTGCTGCAGGGTGTATACCGCGTCATGCGGGTACGCGCCGCCAATAAAATAAATCTCCTTGAAAATCTTGAACGCATTCACCCATGCCAGCACAAACACCAGAAACGCCGTCGGAAGAATCTGCGGCAGCGTGATCTTTATTTCCTTCTGAATGGGATTTGCCCCCTCCAGCGATGCAAACTCATAGTATGCTTCCGGAATGGCCTGCAGCGCCGCCGAGAAGATCACCACCGAAAAGCCGGTGTTTTTCCAGATATACATCAGCACAATGGGCGTACGCAGCGCGGCGCTTTCCAGCCACAGCACGCGCCCGGCGCCCAGCAGATTCAGCAGGTGATTGATGATGCCGCCATAGTCAAACAGAAGCAGCCACACCAGCAGCAGCGCCGAGGTGGGCATCAGATACGGCAGAACCAGCACATTGCGAAAGGGCATGCTCCTGTCTCGGAGCGTTCGCAGCATGGCGGATAGCGAAAAGGACAAAATGAAAATGGATGGCGCGCACAAAAGCGACAATTCCATGGTGTTTTTCAGTCCCAGCAGAAACACCTCATTGTGCCAGATTCTCTGATAATTGGCAAAGCCGACAAAACGGTTATCAATGGTGCCGTCCGTCATGGAGTAATAGATCCCGCCGAAGAACGGAACGACATAAAATACCATAAGTCCCAATAACCCCGGCAGCAGAAACAGCCACAGGCTCTTTTTGCGGTGGAACATATTCGCCTCCAAATACTCTTTTCCCCGGGTGGGCAAGCGCCCTGTCTCCTGACAGGGCACGGCGCCCGGATGGCGCTTGCTGCATCCGGGCCGCCGCTTTCTGTCTCATCCGCTCGTTACTGGTTTTCCAGCTGCATCAGCCGCAGCTTGCTGCTTCCCTCCATGATGAACTGCTCCAGCGCAAGCTGTCCGTCCAGATACCGCTCAACCAGGCTATAGAAGCTGCCTTCTTCATAAGAAGAATTCATCACGGAAGGACGCTTCAACACCGCATACTGCATAATCTCCCGATAGGCGGCAATATCCTCCTCGGAAATGGTGTATCGTTCTTCCTCTTCATACTGATGGACGTATTCACGATAGCTTTCGATATCCGCCTCAAGCATCGGCTTGTCAATGGGATCTGCCTTGGCCAGCGCCTCTTCCCTTTGCGTGATGCTCTCCTGCATGCGTGCCAGCGCTTCTTCGTATCGGTTGTTCAATACCGGCTCATTATGATTGGGCGAAATGCCGATCATATGTTCCTCGCTCTGGGACATCGCCTTGACAAGGTTCTCCACATACATCACCGCAGCGTCCAGATTCCTGGAGCGGGGATTGATGAACATCACCGTAACGCTGACAGGCAGAATATAATCGCAATCCTCATTCAGCTTCAACAGAAGCGGCTCTTCGCTTTCATACCGCTCAGGCATGATGCTGTAATATGAATACAGCAGGCTGGTCTTTTCCCACAGCTCATCGAGCTCCTCGGGCATCTCATCTCCCACAGATGACCAGTCCACATGCACCTCCACATTGCCGGTATCCATGGTCTCAACCTGCGTCATCACCTCACGCAGCAGCGCATTGTCGAGTGTCAGCCCTTCACCGCTGTTTAGCATATACTGCTCATAGCATGACAGCAGCGTTTGAACAACCTGCTCCTTGTATGAACCTTCTTCACCAAGAAGCGTATATTCCTCCCAGTTTTCTTCATTGTCCTCACTGGCCCAGGCATTCATCAGCTCCACCAGCTCGCCGTAGGTCCTGGGCGTTTCCAATCCCAGCGCCGCAAAGGCCTCAGGATTATACTTCCATCCATTGGCATGTATACTGACAGGCACGCCCATAAGCTTTCCGTTGCTCGTCACCGCCTCCCTGATGAAAGGATACAGATCGTTCACATAGGCGCTGATGACGTCATTGCCGCTCAGATCATAGCAGTAGCCCTTGGCCATCAGGCGTTCAAAATCCATCCATTCCATCGTTACCACCAGCACGTCAATCTGGTTTTCTCCGCTGCTCAGCGCCTGTCCCAGCTCCTGGGCCGTGTTGAAATAGGTATCCTGCATGAAAAAGACGGGGATATCGCCCATTCCCTTCACGGCCTGAAGATGCTCATCCGATGCGTAGTAATTGAAAATGGACAGTGTGGACGCGGGCAGCTGCGCCGGATCAGGCGTGCGCAGATACAGCCCATAGCTGTCATACACCGCCGCCTGCGTGCCCAGCAGCGCAAAATTCTTTCCTTCGCTATGCAGGCTGGTCACGGGATGATAGGCTGCCAGCTCCGGGTTTTGCAAATGCTCCATGCGGTAAATGCGGCTGGCGGTCACGATATACAGCGTGTCCGTCGTTTCGTCATACGCCATGCCGTTCACATCGTAATAAACCGGCACGTTCGCCTTCGTCACTTCGGTCATTGTATCCGTCTGCGGATCATACTCGCACAGCGACCATGGCAGGAACGAATCCGCCTCCGAATCATACATATCGCGGTTTTCCCCTGTAACCACCAGAATCTTTCCGTCTTTGTACGCACACATCTGCTGCGTCCACTCAATGCTTGTCGCAACCGGCGCGCCCGTCGCTGCATCCCAGACAAACAGTTCCAGTTCGCCCCCCTGTTCAAAGTCATAGCCGTTCACATACAGTTTGCCGTCCGACAGCATCGCGCTCTCAAACTGAAAATTCAGATAGGTATGGTTCTCCTCTTCTACCCGTGCATTCATTTCCAGCAGCACACGTTCGCCGTATACCGGCTTTCCCGCTTCGTCCGCCGATAGCGTGAACAGCGCGCCGTTGCAGGTATCAAGCACAGTGAGCACACCATCTTCCGCAAAGATGCAGCATGCCACATATTGGCGTTCGTCCTCGTCCTGCTCCCACCAGTTCTGCGCTGTCACCAGATCGCTGATGAGCACCTGCGGCTCGCTGTCGCCCTGCCGGTAGGTCAGAATTTTTCCGTCCGCAAGGATATACAGCTGCCCGCCGTCGCTGTCTATATCCAGGATTCTGTGCTCATAATAGCTTTCATCTGAATAATCCTGTTCCAGCAGCGTTCTGTCGTCCTGTGCTGCCAGCGCAGACGTAAGTCCGGACAGCATGCACAGCGCCAAAAGCAAACAGATGACCTTTTTCATTTGATTTTTCTCCTTTCGGTCAGGTTTTTAACCCATCCGTAATATAGACGCGCAGCCTGACGAAAATATTTCACATATTAGGAAAATCTTAGCATTTGTTACAATTCGCTGAAACAAAAAACCGGCAGTTTTGCAACCGCCGGTTTTTTACTCAGTCTTTAGTACCAGCTGTCGGGCGGCGCCCAGCCGCGCAGCAGCTTTCCGCCTTCCGTGGCATAGTCAAACATGATCCATCCGTTTTCACCAAAGCAGGCCTGCACCCACGCTCCCGATGGCACACAGATGTCAGATTGCGCATAGACATAGCCCGGCCCGTAATATGGATACAGATTTCCGCGGATCGTCACGCTCGTCTGCATCTCCTGCACATAGGGAAGGACGTCGGATGTATTCAGCCGCTTGGCTCCCGTATACAGCCTGTACCACTCCCCCTGATACCTGAACTCGATATACGCCCACTGCGTGCCGCTGCCGCCCGTCTGATAGAAAGCCACCAGCTCCGTGCTCTGCGGATAGGTCAGCGTGTCGGTATACTCCGTGCCCGGGCCTGAGCGCGTGGCCAGCTTCTGATTGGCCTTTGCGCTCACCGGCATGCAGGAAAACGCAGGAATGCCCGTGCCGGACGCAGGCGCATCCTGCATGCCTCCCGGCAATGTAAAGCTGATGCCGGATGACCACGTCAGAAAAGCTTCGTCAATATACCCTGCCAGCGTCTGATATGCCACATAGCTGCATGAATCCAGCACGGCAATGCAATACACCTCTTCGCCCGAGGGCACATAGCCTATCACCTGGCGGCTGCCGGAACGATAGGAATCATAGACCGGTGCATACAGACAGTCTGTCACCATCCTGTAGTCGGATGCAAACGCTGGCAGCGCGCATCCCATCAGCAGCACGACAATCGCCCAGATTGCTGCCATTCGTTTCATGATTTTCTGCCCCCGTCCGGCATGCTATATGCCGTGTTTCTCTGTCCGCCGTTTGCAAAACGAACCTGCCGCAAGACAGACAGGTTCGCTGATGGATTGTATTATTGCTTTGGAACCGGCATCAGCAGCACGCCATTGGCCTTTAGTTTTTCCCGCAGCTGCTTTACATCCACTTCTCCGGGCGCGATGCCTTCCTTCACCGCAATGGCTGCGCCCGCACCGGCTGCCTCGCCCAGCACCATGCAGGTGGGCATCACGCGCAGAGAGCTCATCACCACCGAGTCCACCGATACGCAGCGCCCCGCCAGCATCAGGTTGCTCACGTCAGCGCTCACCGTCACGCCATAGGGCAGTCCATAGGGCGGAATCTTTTCTACCTGTCTCTT
>CAMGDO010000113.1 GCA_946042585.1 uncultured Clostridia bacterium | reverse complement strand
CTATAAAGAGGGCGGGGATGACAAGGCCTTTGACCGCAAGCTGCACTGGCTGCGGCAGATTCTGGACTGGCAGGGCGAAACGCGCGACAGCCACGAATTTATCGACGGTCTCAAAACGGATATTTTCGCCGAGCAGGTCTTCATTTTCACCCCCAAGGGCGACATCATCGATATGCCCCGCGGCGCAACGCCGCTGGATTTCGCCTATCGCGTTCACTCGGCTGTGGGCAATTCCTGCATCGGCGCCAAGGTCAACGGCCGCATTGTGCCGCTGGATACGCCGCTGGAAACGGGCGACCGCGTCGAGATCATGACCTCGTCCTCCTCCAAGGGGCCCTCGATGGACTGGCTCAAGATCGTCAAAACGCAGGGCGCGCGCGCCAAAATTCGCCAGTATTTCAAGCGTGAGCTGCGCGGCGAAAACGTGCAGCGCGGCCGAGAAATGGTGGAGCGCGAAGCCAAGCGCCGCGGCCTGACGCTCAGCACCCTGCTGCGCAGCGAGTGCGTGGAGCCCCTGCTGCGCAAGTATGATTTCAGCGACATGGACGACATCTACGGCGCTGTCGGCGCGGGCATGGTCGCCTCGGCCTATGTGATTTCCCGGCTGTATGAGGAGCAGTGCAAGGCAGAAGAAAGCAATGCGCCCAAGCTGCCGCCCCAAGTGGCGGACGTCAGCCAGGCCATCCGTCCCGAGGGCAAGCCCACCCAGGGCATCTATGTGGAGGGCGGCGCCGGCATGCTGGTTCGCTTTGCCCGCTGCTGCAATCCCGTTCCGGGCGACGATATTGTGGGCTACATTACGCGCGGCCGCGGCGTCACCGTACACAAGGCGGATTGCATCAACTGCCAGCACTCCGAGCCCGAGCGCGCCATCAGCGTATCCTGGGCGCAGGAAAATACGGGACGCTTCTCCACCAGCATTCAGGTGATCGCCTATGATCATCCCAGCCTTCTGGGCGAATTGTCCGTCTATGTGACCGACTGCGGCACGCCCATCTCAGCCATGAGCGCCAAGGTCAATCCCAATAAAACCGCTACCATTCACATCGTCATTCAGGTGGAAAGCCGCGAAAAGGTCGATCTGGTGCTGCGCCGCCTGCAAAAGCGCCCCGATGTGATAGAAGCCTTCCGGATTGGAGGATAAACCATGCGCAGCGTGATTCAGCGCGTCACCGGCGCGTCCGTCGCCGTAAACGGCGAAACCGTCGGCGCCATCGGTCAGGGGCTGATGGTGCTGCTGGGCGTCAAGGCTGGCGATACCGAAAAGGACGCGGACTACATCGCAGACAAAATTCTCAAGCTTCGCATCTTTGAAGATGAAAACGGCAAGATGAACCGCTCCGTGCTCGACACGGGCGGCAGCGTGCTGTGCGTCAGCCAGTTTACGCTGCTGGGCGATGCCCGCGGGCAGAACCGCCCGGGCTTCACCCAGGCAGAAGCGCCGGAGCGCGCCAACCAGCTGTATGAGCGTGTATGCGCGCGCATGCGCAGTCAGGGCGTCACGGTGGCTACGGGCATTTTCCGCACCGATATGCAGGTCAGTCTGGTCAACGACGGCCCCGTTACCATCCTGCTGGACAGCGAAAAAAACTTCTGAAAAGGATCTGCCATGAATATCCAAACGCTTCAGCTGGGCGAGCTGCAAACCAACTGTTATCTGGTATCGGGCGACAGGGACGATGTGATCGTGATTGATCCCGGCGACGACGCCGCGGCGCTGCTTGCTGCGCTGGATGGCAGGCATGTGGCGGGCGTGCTCATCACACATGCGCATTTTGACCATATTCTCGGGCTATCCGCCCTTCCGGGCGCGCCCATCTATGTGCATGAAGCGGATGCCGCCGCCATGACGGATCCCTCGCGCTGTCTCGCCCGCGCTTCCCGTCGTCTGCTGCCCGCCACGCACACCGTGCGCGAGGGACAGGTGATCCCGCTGTCAGGCATTGAATTTTCCGTTTTGCACACCCCCGGTCACACCCCGGGCAGCGTGTGCTATCAGGCGGGCAGCGCGCTCTTTTCCGGCGACACGCTCTTTTCCCAGGGCTATGGCCGCACCGATCTGCCGGGCGGCAGCTATTCGCAGCTCAAAAAGTCCCTTTGCCGCCTGCTGGCGCTGTCCGAGCCGCTTCGCCTGTATCCGGGGCACGGCCCGGCCATCGATCTGAGCGTCCTGCGAGGTCAGCCATGAACAGCGTATCGCTCTTTACGCCCGCGCCGCACCTGGCCAATGACATGGCCGAGGTGCTTCGGCTGTATCTGGGCGGCATCAGCCTGCTGGTCAATGAAGCGGGCGGTGAAATCACCCTCCGCCACGACGAGCGCGAGGAAAACGGGGAACGCATCGTCGCCGCAACGGACGGCGTATGCCGCCATGAAACGCGCGAGCGCGTGACGGGCGACGCGGTGGTGGACAAGCGTCTGCGCCGCCGTCAGGCCAAGCTGTGCGTCTATGAGCTGATGAAGCGGCGCTTTGGCTATGCGCCGCCATGGGGCTCGCTCACGGGCATCCGCCCCACGCGCCTGCTCTATGCCGGGCTGGAGAGCGGGCTGTCCCTTGAGGACGCCGCCGCGCAGATGCAGGCCACCTTTGATGTGAGCGACGAAAAAATGGCGGTGCTGCGCGAGATTGTCGCCGTGCAGCAGGAAGAGCTCACGCCGCCCGCGCCGCATGAAGCCGATGTATATATCGGCATTCCCTTCTGCGTGTCGCGCTGCGCGTATTGCTCCTTTCTGTCGGGCGAGGTGGGCAATGGCAGCCTCCTGGCCCCCTATGTGGCGGCGCTCAAGCGCGAAATCGCGCACGCGCTGCAGCTATTGGAGGACACCGGCCTTTCGCTGCGCGCCTTTTACATGGGCGGCGGCACGCCCACTTCGCTGCCTGCCGGCCTTCTTCGCGAGGTACTGACCGCCGCAGCGCCCCTGATGCGCGCCTGCCGCGAAATCACCGTGGAAGCGGGGCGGCCTGACACCATTGATCGGGAAAAGCTGCAGGCGCTCATGGATTGGGGCGTCACGCGCATCAGCGTAAATCCCCAGACTATGCACGATCAGACGCTGGCGACCATCGGCCGCCGCCACACCTGCGCGCAGACCGAAAGCGCCTATCGCCTCGCACGCAGCATGGGGTTTGACCATATCAACATGGATCTCATCGCCGGGCTGCCCGGTGAAAATCTGGGCATGTTTGCGCAGACGCTGGATTGGGTGCGCGCGCTTGATCCCGAAAGCGTCACCGTTCACACGCTGTCCATCAAGCGTTCCAGCCTGCTCCATCTGTGGGAGGCGCAGCTGCCGGATGGCGACATGGTGGCGGATATGGTGCGCCTGGGCGCGCGCGCAGCGCACGATATGGGCATGCGCCCCTATTATCTGTACCGGCAGAAATACATGGCTGGCAATCAGGAAAATGTGGGCTATGCCAGGCGCGGTCACGCCTGCCTGTACAATGTGGATATGATGGAAGAAACGGGCAGTGTGCTGGCGCTGGGCGCCGGTGCCGCCAGCAAGCGCATCTTTCCGCAAAAGGGCGTCATCCGGCGCGCCTATAATGTCTCCGACATCTGCCAGTATATCCATCGGGTGGACGAAATGGCGCAGCGCAAGCGTGAGCTGTTCACCCTGTAGCGCGCAGAAAGCGTTCTCCGCCAATGAACGCTCCTGTGCCCTGCCTTTCCTGAACACAACGCAAAGCAAAGAACGTGACACCTCCGTCACGTTCTTTTTTGTGTCAAAGCCGCCCATAAAAAGCAGCCGCCTGCTGAAACAGCAGACGGCTGCAAAATGATGATGTTAATCAGCGCACACCGGCATACTTGTCGCGGGCGGTATAATGCGTGTGCAGCAGATGATGCGCACGCTCGCCGCCGGCTTCGCCCAGATAATCCTGATACAGCGCCTTGATTTCCTCGTTGTCCTGGCTCTTGCGGCGGGCCTTGCCGACATCCTCGGAATACAGCGCCTTGGCGCGCAGGGCAGACACATTCTTCTCCGCGCGAACGGTAGACTTCACAATGGGCTGGCCGCCGCCGGTGACGCAGCCGCCCGGGCAGCACATCACTTCGATGAAGTCATAGTGCTTTTCGCCGCTGCGGATGCTGTCAAGCACCTTCTGCGCGTTGGCCGTGCCATGCGCCACGGCGACGTTCAGTTTCATCACGCCCAGATCAATCTCGGCTTCCTTCACGCCGTCCAGACCGCGCACAGCCTCAAAGTCCACCTTCTCCAGCTCCTTGCCGGTGATGGCTTCGTAGGCAAAGCGCAGCGCCGCTTCCATCACGCCGCCGGTCGCGCCGAAGATGACGCCCGCGCCCGTGCTTTCGCCCATGACCCGGTCAAAGTCCTCATCGGGCAGGTTGGCAAAGTCAATGCCCGCAGCGCGGATCATCTTGGCCAGCTCACGGGTGGTGATGACCTCGTCCACATCCTGATTGCCATGGTTGCTCAGCTCGGGGCGCAGCGCCTCAAACTTCTTGGCCGTGCAGGGCATCACGGACACCACGCGCATATCCGCCGCGTCGATGCCGGTCTTTTCCGCATAGTAGCTCTTCACCATGGCGCCCAGCATTTCATGCGGGCTCTTGCAGGAGGAGAGGTTGGGGATGAAATCGCTGTTGTAGGTTTCGCAATACTTGACCCAGCCGGGAGAGCAGGAGGCTGTCTCTTATACA
>CAMGDO010000112.1 GCA_946042585.1 uncultured Clostridia bacterium | reverse complement strand
GCTCGGAGATGTGTATAAGAGACAGCAGTTCATCCGGCTGATCCCCCACGGAGAAGGCATAGGTCGTCGCCCGGAAATAATAATCGCGCCCGTCAATGGTGCAGGTGCCATCCTCGCGGAACTCCATTTTCAGCCCCGTTACGCTTGTCCAGCTGCCCAGAATTCGGTAGCACACGCGATCGAGCTTTTTGGCAACATCGCGGTAATCGGGAATATTCCGGTAATACCGCAGCGCCTCATAGGGCTTTTGCGCCTCGTAAAGCTCGTTGGCGTACTGGTAATTCGCTTCGTTATACATCGTTTCGATGTCCGCATACTTATCCGACACGTTTTCCCGTGCCACGCTTTCCAGCACGCGCACCGCCGCCGCATAATCCTTATCCGCCATCGCCTGTTTGGCGGTGTTGTAGGATTCCTGATAGTAGGCGTCATAGCAGGCCGCGGCGCGCTCGGCCGCATCCTCATAGCGCCCGATGGAGGCAAACAGCTGCGCTGCCTCTGAAAGCAGCCCCGCCTCCTGCTTTTGCTCGGCGGTATAATACACGCACTCCATCTGCAGCGCGGCGGCGTCCTGATAGTCGGGAATCTGCGCAAAATACACAGCCGCCGCTTCATACTGCCCATCATCCAGCGTCTGCACGCCCAGCGAATAGGCGCACTGCGCATATCGATCCTGCGCATCCGCATAATTGCCCGCCTGCATGAAGCACTCAGATGCGCCGTCCGCATCGCCGCTGTCCAGCAGCGCCGCGCCCTGCAGATAATACGCTCTCTTCAGATGCTCCGCGCTGGACTGATAACTGCCCAGCGCTGTGAAGCGCTCAATCGCCTGCGAATAGCTGCCGTTCTCAAGCAGCTGCAGCGCATAGCCATAACGTGCCGACTGCGCCTCGTCCCTGCTTTCCCGATAGTCGCCCAGCGCATCAAACGCCTCAATCGCGCTTTCATACTGGCGCGCGTTCATCATCTCAATCGCCTTGTCATATCGGATTTCGTTCAGGCGTTCCTGCGCATCCAGATAGTCCGGAATGGTTTCCAGCAGCTCCGCGGCGCCGTCCACGTCGCCTGCCTCCTGCAGCGCCACGGCGGGCAGATAGGTGCATTCCTGCAAAAGCTCCTTAGCGGGCGCATAGTCCTGCGCCTCAGCCAGCAGCTCACGCGCGGCGGCATAATCCTCCAGCGCCATCGCCGCCTGCGCCAATCCCACGCTGCACCGGTCTGCCATTTCCTGCGCATCGCGGTAGCCCGGAATCTTGTCAAACATCTCTTTGGCCTGCGCAAATTCTCCATTCTCATACAGCGTGCGCGCTGGCTCATACAGGCAGGCCGTCGCCTGCGAATACGCATCCATATAATCCCCGGCCAATAGATAATACTCTGCCGCCGTGTCGTACAATTCCTGATCAAAATACGAATTGGCCAGGCAGTAATAGGCCTCCTGCAGACGAGCGGATGTTTTTTCAAAGCTGCTGTCAAGCTGCGTCAAAAGCTCAATGGCGGAAGCAAAATCCTCCTCCTCCAGTGCCTTGAGCGCCGGCTCATACAGGCACAGGCTCGCCTTGCGCGATGCGTCGCTGTAGCTGCCCAGCTGCAGGAATTTCTCCCGCGCGCCGCTGTAATTGAGCTCGTTCATCAGCTGACATGCCCACTGATACACTGCCTCCAGGCTGCGCGCCGCCGCATCCTCATAGGGCGCAATTTCATTATACAGCGCGATGGCCGCTTCATACTGACGGGCGCTTTGCAGCCGCTCCGCCCGCAGATAGCGCGCCTGCCGGGAAAGCTCCTCGCTGTCGCGATAAGCGCCCAGGCTGTCAAATGCATCCTGCGCGTTCTTCAGCGCCGTGATAGTGCCCGTGCCCATCGTTTCCCCGGCCTGACGATAGACGCATTCCTTTGCCAGCTCCTCGCTGCTTTTATACAGCCGGATGTCAAGCAGATCAATATCCAGCCCGATGGCGTCTATCCGGATGGGCAGGGAATAACGCCCCTGCTGCGCCGACAGCTTCTCAAACTCCGTGCGCGCCGCAGCGTACACACCATTTTCCAGCTGCCGGCAGGCAGTATAATAACGATAGAAGGGGATGCCGTGAAAGGTGATGCCAAAGGCCAGCACCAGCGCCAGCAGACTCAATGTGATGGCCAGCGTGACGCGGCGGCGGCGGCGCTGCTTTTTCAGCCGGGCCGCTTCCCGTGCCTCGGCGGCGCGCTGTGCCTGCGCGCGCTCGCGCCGTTCCTTTTCCTCCATGGCGTTTTCGTGCTCAAAAATGATCGTCTCCACGGCGGCTTCGTTAAAGCTCGTGAACACATCGCGCTTCTGACGGCCGCAGCGGCGGCAGGCATCCTCGCCCGCGCTGTTTGGCCGTCCGCAGACGCACATCCACACCGCGCCCTGATCGCTGGGGAAGCCCTGCGCGTCAGGTCCTGCCAGATAGCGAAGCACATCCAGCCTGCGTCCGGCCGGCAGCGCATTGGACGCATAATCGCTCACATTGCCCGCAGTATGCCGCCACACCGTTCCGTCCTCGAACCAGACCTTTTCGATGGAAAAATCCAGCCCTGCCGCCTGTGCGCCCTCTTCAATTTCCACAGCCATTTCAAAGGCGCTGCGGCCCGCGCCGCCAAGCCCCTGCACACGCTCCACCTGGCGGGAAATCAGCGCGCCCTGCGCATCATAGCACGCAAACACCGCCTGTATGCTGCTTACTGTCTGCTGCGTAAGATTGAACAGCTGCAGATGACATACAGGATACTGCTGCGTAGGCAGCGCAAAATGCCACAATTCCACCGGACATGTCAGGTCGATCTTCATTGTTCTTTCCCCTTTTCAAGGAAATGTTTAGTTGACAACGGTGTGCTTACTGACGCGCGCAGGTCATTTCAGCCAGTCTGCCGTCCACAAAGCCCAGCGTCAGCAGCACCGTGCCCTCATCCGTCTGCGCGGCATAAACCGCCTGCGCGCCGCCGTCATATACGTCGCAGCGTCCATAGGGCGCCGTCACGCCATCGCCGTAGAGCACGCCCGTCTCCGCCTCGCGGGTAAAACGCCCCAGCACGCTTTCCATCAGGTCGTCCACGCGCAGCCCGCGCGGGCCTTCCAGCTCTTCGCTGTATACCTCCAGCACATCCAGCCCCGCAAGGTTTCTGGCGCTGTCGTAGGCAAATACCGCCTGAATGCCATTCCACTGCATCACGCGCAGATAGGCGTCGCCGTCATTTTCCCAGGTATCGCTCTCCGCCGCGCCCAGCAGCGCAGCCATGCCGTCGGGTGTTGCGGTCAAAAAGTCCACCTCACCAAAGGAAAGATCCTCGCGCGCCAGCGGTTCGGGCGTTTCAGAGCGGTACGCGCTGTATTCATCCTTTTCCTGCAGCGCCGCCACGCGGTCAATTTCCGCCTGCGCCTCCTCCAAAGACATCTCCTGCGCGTCCAGCAGAATCTGCACGGCAACCACCGCATTGTCCTCCAGCGTGTAAATCACGCAGCACTTTTCCACGCGCTCGCCTTCGGAAGCATAGATATCATGCTCCGCTACCAGCACACGAGAGCCTGTGCGCACCACGCGGCCGGTATTCACAACGCCGGGCAGCACGCCGCTGATATACAGCGTCGCTTCGTCATAGGTGCCGCTGAGCTGCCCGTTATCCAGCGGATAGGCAGCAAGCAGCGCATCCAGCGAATCGCCATTGCGCACGCCGCGCATATCGCTCAGTTCGCCCAGACCGCTGAACGCCACGCCCTGCAGCTGGCTGTACAGCGAGCTCTCCTGCGTATAGATGGCGAATGCGCCGTAATCATACACATAGCCGCCCTCTTCATAGGGCTCTGCGGCAGCGGGCTCTTCCTTCAGCGCCTCATCCAGCAGATAATCGCAGAAGGAAATCAATTCGTCCACCGTCAGCATATCAGGCGCAGCCAGCGCCGTGCAGGAGCACACGCAGGCCAGCATCAGGCAAATCATCAACGCAAACAGCTTCTTCATGGAAATAATACCTGTCCTTTCCTGTCGGTCAAATCGGTCAAATCGGTCAGATCCGGTTTACAGTTCAGTTACGCCGTCCGGCGTCACCAGTGCATAGATCAGCTTCTGTTTTTCACAGGGCGTATCGCCCATTGTCACAGCCTCTTCAATCATCTGCCGCGCGCGCAGCATTTTCTCTTCGTCTGCGGCGTATATCGTGCACAGCGCATCCTGCGCCCTCGCCAGATCGCCCACGCGGCGGTGCATCACCAGCCCCACGCGCGGATCAATCTCATCGGTTTTCTGTCGCCGTCCAGCGCCCAGCTCCTGCGCGGCATAGCCCAGCTGCATGGTGTTCATATGCGTCACATAGCCATCCCGCCCGCAGGGAACCGTCATGGTCAGCGGCGCGTGCATCAGTTTTTCAGGATGATCGCACACCTGCGTATCTCCACCCTGCCAGGCAATCATCTCGCGCAGCTTTTCAAGCCCCTTGCCGCTGCGCAGTACCTCCAAAAGCTTTGCCATGCCCGCGTCGGGATTCTCCGCCACGCCGCCTGCCACCAGCAGATGCGCCCCCAGCGTCAGGGACACCGTCAGCAGCGCGCCGCTTTCATGCGGATCGTATTCGCCGCGCAGGATGTCGATGGCTTCCTTCACTTCCAGCCGGTTGCCCACATATGCGCCCAGCGGCTCGTCCATTCCCGTCAGCAGCGCCGTCACATGCCGCCCCGCGCGCGTGCCGATTTCCACCATCGTGCGCGCCAGCTCCAG
>CAMGDO010000111.1 GCA_946042585.1 uncultured Clostridia bacterium | reverse complement strand
TGTATAAGAGACAGGGTCAAGGGCGTGGAGCGCGATATTTCCACTGCGGACAGCAAGGTGAAGGTGCTGATTATCCCCACCAATGAGGAAATCGTCATTGCCCGTGACACGCTGAACCTTGTAACTGCCAAGTAAAGGGTGCAATATGTCTGAAATGACAAAGCCGCTGAAGACCGTGGACGTGTATACAGACGGCGCCTGCTCAGGCAATCCCGGGCCGGGCGGCTGGGCGGCCATCCTGCGCTTTGGCGTGCATGAGAAGGTGCTCAGCGGCAATATGCCGCATACGACCAACAACCGCATGGAGGTTTTCGCCGTTATCAGTGCGCTGGGCGCCCTGAAGGAACGCTGCCATGTGCGCGTGCATTCTGACTCGACCTATGTGGTGAATGCATTTTTGCAGGGCTGGCTGGCCAACTGGCAGCGCCGCGGCTGGAAAACAGCCGATGGAAAGCCTGTGGAGAATCAGGATCTGTGGCGGTTAATGGCGATCGTGGTAAAGAAACACGATGTGGAATTTGTGAAGGTTCCGGGGCATGCGGACTGTGAAGAGAATAACCGCTGCGACCAGCTGGCGCGTGCGGAGATTCAGAAGTTCAATAAAATCAACCCGGACATTCAGGTATGAAAAAAACAGGAGCGGCTCTGAAAAATCGGAGCCGCTCTTGTTTATCTGTCAAGTTGACCGTGCGATGAGAAGGCAATGTGTTGAAATACTTATGCGTTCTTCTTTTTGCTTCCCATCTTGTTTTCGCTGCCTTTGAGCAGCCGCTGAATGTTGGCGCGATGCCGCCAAAACCCAATAAGACACAGAATGACAGCCCACAGACCGTTTGGCCAGAAGCCCTCAAAAATCAGCATCAGAACGGCAAATACAACAAACAGCACGATGCTGCCCAGCGACACATACCGGCTGATGAGCATGACAGCAATCTGCGAAAAAATGGCAATCCAGCCATACAGGGGAAAGGTGAGGGCAAAAACCGCTGTGGAGCAGGATACCCCCTTGCCGCCCTTGAAGCCAAAGAAGACAGGCCAGTTATGCCCGATGATGACAAAAAAGCCCGTTATCATCGCGCCGGTGTGACCAAGCACAAGATAGCCGAAGCCCACCGCGAGAATTGCCTTGCCGCAGTCACCGATGAAGGTGATCAGCCCCGGCCGCGAGCCGTAAGTGCGGGTCATGTTGGTGGCACCGGAGTTTTTGCTGCCGTGCGTGCGGACATCGCTGCCAAGGTAACGCGAATACAGAACGCCGGTAGAAATGCTCCCCAGCAGATAGGCAACTACAGCGCAAAGCAGGGGCAACAGAATGTCTGACATCAGTCGTTCTCCTTGCTCTTTTCACGCAGCACAAAGCGCAGCGGCGTTCCGCTAAAGCCAAAGGCTTTGCGCAGCTGGTTTTCCAGATATCTCTGATAGGCAAAGTGCATCAGCGCTTCGTCATTGACAAACAGTGCAAAGGTGGGGGGACATACGGAAAGCTGTGTTGCATAATAGATCTTCAGTCTGCGGCCGCCGGTCATGGGCGGCTGAAGCGCGATCTGTGCATCACCCATCACGTCGTTGAGAAGTCCGGTCGGCACGCGTTTGCTCGCCTGCGCATAGGCCTGATCCACTGCTTCCAGCACATTGCCCACGCGCTGACCGGTCAGCGCAGAAATGAACAATACAGGGGCATAATCCATGAATTTCAGGTCTTCCAGCACCTTTTTTCGGTATTTTTCAAGCGTGCCGGTTTCCTTTTCGGGAATATCCCATTTGTTCACGACAATAACGACAGCCTTGCCTTCGTCGGCTATAATACCGGCAATTTTTGTATCCTGCTCGGTCACGCCGTCAACCGCATCAATCACCAGCAGCGCCACATCGCAGCGGCGGATGGCGGCAATGGCGCGCAGCACGCTGTAACGCTCCAGCGTGGCATCTTCCACCGCACGCTTGCGCCGGATACCGGCGGTATCAATGATGTTATAGCGGCTGCCGCTCGCGCTTTCAAAATGCGTGTCGATAGCGTCGCGCGTGGTGCCAGGAATATTGCTGACCATGACACGCTCCTGCCCGAGGAGCTTGTTTGTCAGGCTGCTTTTGCCCACATTTGGACGGCCGACCAGCGCCAATTGAATCTCATGCAGCGCGTCGCTTTCGTCTTCCTCTTCTTTGGATTTGGGCGGCAAAAGCTTTACGATTTCCTCCAGCAGGTCGCCAAGCCCCAGCATATTGGCGGCGGAAATACCAATCGGCTCGCCAAGCCCAAGCGTGTAGTATTCATAAAGAACATCGTTCAGACCGGCGTAGTCGAGCTTGTTCACCACCAGCAGCACTGGCTTGTGCGCCCGGCGCAGCATGGTGGCAACTTCCTCGTCATCATTGGTCTGGCCATCGCGCGCATCACAGAAAAAGCAGATGACATCTGCCATATCGATGGCGATTTCAGCCTGACGGCGCATCTGGGAAAGCAGCACATCATCGCTGCGCGGATCAATGCCGCCGGTATCAATCAGCGTGAATTCACGCCCGGTCCATTCTACATCGGCATAGATCCGATCGCGCGTGACGCCCGGAATATCCTCAACAATGGCGACGCGATGACCGGCGATTTTATTAAAGAAGGTGGATTTGCCAACGTTCGGACGGCCGACGATGGCAACGAGCGGTTTGGAAGTCATAGAATCTCCTTATTGATTGTCTGATTGCCAAGAAGCGACTGATACAGTGCTGCACCATTATTGGCCGTGATGCGAACCGGGAAGGGAAGCGCTGCACGGAATTCCTCCAGCGTGAGATCATCCAGAAACAGATTGCCCGACTCCTGCAGTGTGACGCTGCAAAGAATCATCTCATCCGTGTCAATCTCTCGCGTCTGGGCGATGATATCTCTGCCCGTAAGCAGGCCTGTGACGGTGACGGTATCACCAAAGAAATGATTAACGATGGGCTGCACTGTGACACATACGCCATCGGGGGCAAACTGATGAAGCCACTTCTGCATATAAGGCGCGATGCTGACACCGCAGGGGATCAGAACGCGGCGGGGCACAGCGGTCTGTGTGGAAGATGCTTTTTCTGCCATCAGCGCAGAAAGAAACTGCCGCATCATCCCCACGCCGTTTTCTATCTGAGGATAGTCTTCATAGGCTGCTTCTTCAGGAAGGGGTTCGTCTGCAATGCAGAGCATCTCATCAGCTGGAAATACAAAGCGCGTGCCATAGGCAGCCAGACATTTTTCCTGCCATGCATGGCAGATGCGCAGAACATCCTGAGCCTGACTGCGCGTATAGGGAGAAAGGGGGTACAGCTTGTCGCGATATTTGGTAAGCCCAACCGGAACAAGCGCGGCGCTTTGCGCAGCGGGATACAAAGATGTGAGGGTTTCCAGCGTTTCCTCCAGCACTTTGCCATCATTGAGCCCCGGGCAAAGCACAATCTGACAATGGAATTTCAGCCCGTGATCGCGCAGCGCCGTGAGCCGCTCAAGAAGACGTGAGGCGTTGGGGTTTCCCATGAGCCTGAATCGCATTTCGGGGTTTGTTGCATGCACTGAGATGTAGAGAGGGCTGGCTTTTCTACGCAGAATGCGCTCAAACTCCCTATCGTCTACGTTGGTCAGCGTGATGAAATTTCCCATCATCAGCGACATGCGCCAGTCGTCATCCTTGACATAAAGCGATTTGCGGCAGGCGGGAGGCATCTGGTCAATAAAGCAGAAAACGCATTTGTTTTTGCAGACGCGGGGCGTGATCTCCATGCTTTTGCCAAAAGAAAGCCCCAGCGGAACGCCTGCAGGCTTGACAAGCTCCACGTGCCAGTCCTTTCCATCGGCCTTTCGCACATGCAGCACAAGATGCCTTCTGGCGGAGAGCGCCTGATAGTCAACAAAATCCAGCAGAGGCTCGTCATTTATGGACAAAAGCACATCGCCTGCCCTGAGACCATTGCGCCAGGCGGGGCTTGCTTCATCAACGTGCGTAATCAAATGCTCCAAAATCCCATAACCTCCAGTCGTGTCTATTATCCTATAAATTGCCCGCATTGTCAAGGAATGTGAATGTATGTTGACAAAAGCGGCGACATCTTCAGCAAAAGAACAACGAGAATCGAAAAAACGGGGGATTTCTCCGCAAACGTCATTGACGCATCTATGCGCGAAGTGTATAATGAATTGTATCATCATGCCGGATGGCAGTACGATGAAGGAGGAAAAATCTAATATGCGCAAAACTGGTGTGACCGCACGCGGTATCATTACGCCTGTGTTTCAGCAGGGCGATGATTTGGTAAGCGCCGTAACAAAGAGCATTTGCGAAGCTGCTGCATGTGAGAAATTCGACCTGCATGATCGGGATATCGTAGCGGTGACCGAAGCAGTTGTTGGCCGCACGCAGGGCAATTATGCAACCTGCGAACAGATTGCGGCAGATATCCGCAACAAGCTTGGTGAAGGCCCCATCGGCGTGCTGTTTCCCATTCTGAGCCGAAATCGCTTTGGCATTCTACTTCGCGCCATGACGATGGCTTCCCCCGAAGGCGTTGTGGTGCAGATGAGTTATCCCTCCGACGAAGTGGGCAATGCGCTTTTGAGCTGGGATCAGCTGGATGAAAAAGGCGTTGATCCTTATCGCGACAATTTCACCTACGAGGAATTCCGCGCCGTTTTTGGCAATGCAACCGTACATCCGTTCACAGGAATGGACTATATCGAATATTACCGCACCTTCGCGCCCAATACGCAGGTAGTGTTCTCAAACGATCCTTCCTATAT
>CAMGDO010000110.1 GCA_946042585.1 uncultured Clostridia bacterium | reverse complement strand
ATCACAGCGCTGTCCAGCTTGTTATCGCCCGCGCTGAAATAGACAGTTTTTCCGTCTGCTATATAGCGAAAGGAAATCTGCGGATGCGACAGGATAAAGCGCATCATCAGATCGGAAACATAGCCGGTTTCGGTGGAAGGCTTTTTGAGAAACTTGCGGCGTACGGGCGCATTGAAAAACAGATCGCGGACGACGAAGCTGGTGCCCTCCGGACAGGCGGCTTCGCGCACATCGCCCATGACGCCGCCGTCGTTTTGAACGCTGACGCCGTATTCCGCTCCGCGCACGCGCGTGGTGCAAACGACGCGGCTGACTGCGGCGATGGAGGCCAGCGCTTCTCCGCGGAAGCCCAGCGTCTTTACGCCAATCAGATCTTCGGCGCGGAGAATTTTGCTGGTGGCATGGCGCGCAAACGCCAGACGGATATCGCTGGGCTGAATGCCGGAGCCGTTGTCCACCACGCGAAAGTATGATATTCCGCCGTCGCGGATTTCTACTGTGACGGCGGTAGCGCCGGCATCCATGCTGTTTTCCACCAGTTCCTTGATGGCGGCGGCGGGCCGTTCCACGACTTCGCCGGCGGCAATCTGGCCAATGACGTCGCCGGGCAGCTGACGAATATGGGGATTGGGCATAACATGCCTCCTTGGTGCAGTCATTTTACAGTTTGCGCGCTTTTTCCCGAAGCAGGAAGAGCTTGTTGAGCGCATCCATCGGGGACATGGACAATACATCAAGACCTGCCAGCTCATCGATCAGCTCGGTGCGTCCGTACTCAAACAGATCCTGCTGCTGATTCTTTCGCTTGCCCTTTTCCAGAATGTTTTGTCCAATGGTATTCTGATTGATGTTGTTGGCTTCCAGACGGGCTTCGATCTCCTGTGCGCGGGCAACGACGCTGCGTGGAACGCCTGCCAGACGCGCGACATATACGCCAAAGCTCTTGTCCGCGCCGCCGCGGGTGATTTTGCGCAGGAAGATCACTTCCTCGCCATGCTCCTTGACGGAAATCTGATAGTTGGTGACGCCCTCCAGCACGCCTTCCAGCTCGGACAGCTCGTGATAATGGGTGGCAAAGAGCGTTTTAGCGCCGCACTTTTTGCGGTCGCACAGGTATTCCACGGTGGACCAGGCAATGCTCAGACCGTCAAAGGTGCTGGTACCACGGCCGATTTCATCCAGGATGACCAGCGAGCGCTCGGTAGCATTGCGCAGAATATAGGCCGTTTCGCTCATTTCCACCATAAAGGTGCTCTGCCCGCCGGCCAGGTCGTCAGACGCGCCGATGCGGGTGAACACATTGTCCACCAGCGGGATGGCGGCCTCGCGCGCTGGAACAAAGGAGCCCATGTGCGCCATCAGCACAATCAGGGCGACCTGGCGCATATAGGTGCTTTTGCCCGCCATATTGGGGCCGGTGATGATCTGCATGCGCTGGCTTTCGTTATCCATGTGCGTGTCGTTCGGAACGAAAAGAGCGTCGGAAAGCGTGCGTTCTACCACAGGGTGGCGGCCGTCCAGAATGCAAAGCGCGCCATCCTCGCAGATGGTGGGACGGACGTAATTGTATTCACGGGCGACGCGCGCAAGCGACAGCAGCGCGTCAAGCGTTTTCAGCGCGCTGGCAGTCGCCTGAAGACGCGGCAGGGAATTGGCGATTTCGGCGCGAACGGCATAGAAAAGCTCCAGCTCAAGACGGGTGCTCTGCTCCTGCGCGCCGGTGATTTTGTTTTCGATCTGGCGCAGTTCATCCGTGGTATAGCGCTCGGAGGACGCCAGGGTCTGCCTCCGCTGATAGCGCAGCGGCACCAGCGAATAATAGGACTTGGTGACCTCGATATAGTAGCCAAATACGCGGTTATACTGGATGCGCAGCGTCTTGATGCCCGTTTCCTCGCGCTCGCGGGCTTCAAGATCGCTGAGCCACTGCTTGCCCTGCGTGGCTGCAGAGCGCAATTCATCCAGCTGCGCATTGTAGCCGGCACGGATGACCGCGCCTTCCGTGATCTGCAGCGGCGCATCGGGGTCGATGGCATTTTCCAATAGCTGCGTAAGACCGGGCAGTGGATCGAGCGTGTCCAGCGCTTCCCGGACGGGTGTGCAGGAAGCATCCGAAAGAAGCGAAATGATCTGCGGCACCTGCGAGAGCGACCGGAGCAGCGCGAGACAGTCGCGTGCGTTCAGCGTGTTATAGGAAATCTTGGACAGGATGCGCTCCATGTCATATACGTTGTGGAGAATGTCATTCAGCCGTTCTGACAGGACATGGCTGTTGTACAGGGCGTCCACGGCATTCAGCCGCTTTTCGATGGCGGATTTGGTGAGAAGCGGCTGCTCCACCCAGCGGCGCAGCAACCGTCCGCCCATGGCGGTCGCCGTTTTGTCCAGCAGCCACAAGAGGCTCCCTCGTGCGGCATGCGAATGCAGCCCCTCGGTCAGCTCAAGGTTTCGGCGCGTGGCGGCATCCAGCGGCATGGTCAGATTCTCCGCCAGAATGCGCAGCTGGGTGATGTGCTGCATGGCGTTTTTCTGGGTTTCAGACAAATAGCGCATCAGCGCGCCTGCTGCGTGAGCGGCGGGAAGCAGGGTGTTGTCAAGCCCCAATGCCGTCAGGGAGTTGACCTTGAAATGGCCGGTCAGCATTTCGGTGGCGCTGGCGCCGCGAAAGGCTGTCTGGGGGCAGGCGCCAATGGGCGCGTCGGAAAGCTGGCGAAGCTGCTCGGCGCTGTTGGTGATGATTTCCCGCGGAGCAATGGCGGCAAGGGCGCCGCGCAGCTCACGCTCATCGCAGGACAGCTGGCGAACATAGAATTCGCCTGTCGTCACGTCCACATAGGCAACGCCCGCGCGCTTGCCTTCCACGCATACGGAGGCAAGGAAGCTGTTTTGCCGCTCGGAAAGCGCAGACTGATCGGTGACGGTGCCGGGCGTGATGATGCGCGTGATCTCGCGCTTGACCAGCCCCTTGGCCAGCGCAGGATCCTCCATCTGCTCGCAGATGGCCACGCGATAGCCCTTTTCAATCAGGCGGGTCACATAGGAATCCACCGCGTGATAGGGGACGCCGCACATGGGCGCACGTTCGCTCAGACCGCAGTCGCGGCCTGTGAGCGTCAGTTCCAGCTCGCGGCTGGCGGTGATGGCATCGTCAAAGAACATTTCATAAAAGTCACCCAGACGATAGAAGAGCAGCTCGTCGGGATGCTGCTCCTTAATTGTCAGGTATTGCTGCATCATGGGGGTGACGCTGCCGGCCGCAGGTTTGGCCATGAAAGGGTCCACTCCTTTATCTTGGGTCAATGGAAGATGGAGAATTATTCCTGGCTGCTGCAGCCCGAGCAGGAAGAGCAGTTGCCGCTGCAGGAGCACTGCACATCAGGGAAAAGGATGGCCTGAAGCACTTCGTTGACGGCTGTCATCATGCCATTGAAGCTCTGACGCGCGGCGATAATGCGCTGATAGGCAGGCAGCGTGCGCATATGCTCGCTTTCTTCGTCCAGTTCACGGGTGAGCGCGCCGATGAGATCAAAGTCCTTTTCATCCCGCAGCGTCTCGTTTTCCAGCTTCTGACGCTTTTCTGCAAAGGCTGCCACGCTGGCGGCAAGCTCGCCGTCTTTTTCACCAGCGTCTTCGGCAGCGTTCAGCTCCTTGAACTCCTCGCTGTCACGCAGCGCCTCCGCCAGCGCCTGAATCCTGTCATAGGTATCGCGGCTCATATGAAACATTGCGTTTAGTCCTCCTCTTTTTCTCCGCGCAGGGTATTGCTGCCTGCGCCGGTGATGCGAACGGAAACCATTCGGCCGACATCGGACGGGTTGCCGTTGAAATTGACGTTGATATTGCGGCCGGTTTTGCCGGTCAGCTGCGTTTCGCGGCGGCGGGACATGCCCTCCACCAGCACCTGCTCTGTCTGTCCCTTCATGGAAGAGAGAATCTCGCCGGTGATGCGTTCCTGCGCGGCGATAAGACGCTCGATGCGGTCCGTCGCCACGTCAGGCGCGATGCGGCCGGGCATTTCGGCGGCACGGGTGCCCTTGCGCGGGCTGTAGATAAACGTATAGGCGCTGTCATAGCGCACTTCCTCCACCAGCGAAAGCGTGTCAAGAAATTCCTCTTCCGTTTCGCCGGGGAACGCGACGATCAGATCCGTCGTCAGACCGATGTGCGTAATGGCGGCGCGGAGGCTGCGCACCCTGTCAAGATACTGCGCGCGGGTATAGCGGCGGTTCATGGCGGCAAGGATGCGGTCGTTGCCGGCCTGAACGGGCAGATGCAGGTGCGGCGCGATGGCGGGATTGTGCGCCATCTCGTCAATGAGCGCATCGGAAAGATCCTTGGGATGAGAGGTCATAAAGCGAACACGCTCGATGCCCGTGCCCGTCACCCGATGCAAAAGCTGCGCAAAGGAAACGTCTTCGTCGCTGTCCAGGCCATAGCTGTTGACATTCTGGCCAATCAGCATGATTTCCTTAACACCGGAAGCGACAAGCTGCTCTGCCTCGCGCACAATATCATCCGCGCGGCGGGAACGCTCGCGGCCGCGAACATAAGGCACGATGCAGTAGGAGCAGAAATTGTTGCAGCCATACATGACGGTGATATAGGATTTGATGCTGCTTTCGCGGCGGATGGGCAGCCCTTCCGCCAGCGTGCTGGCCTGCTCGTCCACGCGGATCACGCGCTGTTTGCTTTCCAGCGCTTCCAGCAGATATTCGGGCAGCCGGTACAGATTGCCTGCTGTCTCTTATACACATCTGACGCTGCCGACGAAGGCTTAGGTGTA
>CAMGDO010000109.1 GCA_946042585.1 uncultured Clostridia bacterium | reverse complement strand
ACACCTAAGCCTTCGTCGGCAGCGTCAGATGTGTATAAGAGACAGCAGCACGTCAATACGGCACCTTGGCCCCAGCACCGCCTCATGCGTACATCCAAGCCCTGCCCTTGCCAATGCCCGGCAGGCCAGCGCATGCAAATCATATTCATCTGTCGCAATCGGCGCGCGAATGGTTCGCAGCGCCGCCAGTACCTTTTCCATCTGTTCATCCGTTTGCCGACATGATTGTGCTAAGCACAGCCGCCCTTACAGTATAAACCATTTATACATTGTTTACAATTATTTCGCACCAAACATTTGCCATTTCTCTTGCATTTGCTCACAGCTATTGATATGATAGAAATGTAATCTTGCAAAGGAGCAACTGCCATGCGGCTGCGATTTCTGATATACTTTCTGTGCATTCTGCTTTTTATCTGCCCTGCTCACGCGGAAGACGCCGCTTTTTCCCATGTTCCGGAAACGCTTCATCCCGGTAAAGCCGAGCGCCTGAGCTTTTCCATCCCGGAGGATGGCGTTATCACGCTTTCGCTGACGGATCTGAGCGGGAACACGCTGCAGGTCATCCGCGAAAACATGCAGGCCTCCCAAGGGGTTGTCAATCTGTCCTATAATGGCTGCGATATACAGGGCAACGCCTGGCTCCAGGGAGAGTATATGCTGGCGCTTGATTATAATGGTACGCGCCTGACCCATCCATTGTCCATCGGCACCATTGCCCCGCAGATCACGCATGTATCCGTAAACGGCGCGCTGACCGGGCAAAGCTGCACGATGAGCATCTCCTGCAATGTATCCGGTACGCTTACAGTATCGATGCTTACAGGCGATAACACTTCCAGTCTTATTCTGTCTGCATCTGTTCAGGCGGGCGATAACACGCTGATCTGGGACGGCCTATTGGAGGGCGCATATCCATCTGCCGGACAGTATTCCCTGCAATTCACACTCACAGATGAAACGGGCTTTTCCGGCAATACGCGCCAGCTGCCCTTTGTGCTGACAGCCCCCACCCCTGTTCCCACCGCCACGCCTGCGCCTGTGGTACGCATCTCGCCCGATGCTACGGATTCCTTCCCGGGAGATTTCTGGTCCATGGAAATCGGCAATTACGACTGGAACGCGATCTGGGAAGTCATGGTTTCCCCCATCACCGTCATCCAGGGACGCGATCAGCGCTTAACCTACAAGCTTCGTCTCACGCCCGATGATTCAACGGATCGCGACAATATTGTCGGTGAGGTCGTCTTTGAATCTCAAGGGGTGCATGTGCTTGAAACGCTTGATAACGGCTGGTCCTATGTGGAAACCTACAATGCCAGCTACGGGCCGAATAACTACAGCTCTCTGCGCGGCAATCGCGGCTATGGCACAACGGATGAGCTGATACGCGGCTATGTGAAAACCAGTCTGCTGGAAACGGTCACTCCCTCGACCGAATACGGCCTTCTGATTGACAAAAAGACGCAGGAATTGTATATCCTCACAAAGGACGGCCTTTTCACCACGCTGACCATCTCCACCGGCTATCCCACCAGCGAGCAGCCATGGAATGAAACGGTCTCGGGAGAATACTTCCTGTGCAGCAAGGTGGGCGATTTCATGTCCGGCAACATGGTTTGCGGCTATGGCATGCGCATCGCCGGCGGCTGCCTTTTGCATGAAGTGCCATATATCTATAATGAAAAATACGGCCTCAAGGATTACTCCTATACCGAAAAATATCTGGGCGAAAAAGCCAGTCACGGCTGTGTTCGCGTGCAGCGCAAAAAGAATGACGACGGCATCAACATGCTCTGGATATGGAACAATGTCCCCCTCAAAACCAAGGTGCTGATTTGGGATGATTCCTCGCGTCCCGTTGAATACCCGGACGACGACATGCAGCTCTATTACAATCCCGACGGCGGCAAGTACTATCATAACGATCAGAACTGTTCGAGTATCAAGGATCGTTATCTGCCGCTGAAAGGCGTATTTACCTATGCTGAGCTTGACGACGATGGATACAGCCATTTCACAGCCTGCCCCTATTGCGATCCGCCTGCGAGAAAGAGCGAGATTGACGCCTTGAATGCCGCAAACGGCTTCTAAGGGCATTTTCCCGCTGTCCGGGACGTATTTTCGCTGCAGGGTTGCACAATTTCGGAAAATCCTGTATAATAATATTTGACCTCATGGTCAGAACCAGCATCGGGAGGTTCATGAAACGATGGAATGTAAAATCAAAAACGATATCGGCACCATCTACATTTCCGAGGATGTCATGCTGAAAGTGGTCGGATATGCCGTGCTGGAATGCTACGGCATTGTTGCCATGAGCTCCAAGCGCGCCAAAGACGGCATCGTTGAGTGGCTCGGCCGTGAGAACCTCAGCAAGGGCGTACAGCTTCGCATGGTGGATGACATGCTGGATGTCGATCTCTACATTGTTGTGGAGTATGGCATCTCCGTATCCGTCGTATGCAGCACCATCGTGCAGGTCGTCAAATACAAGCTGGAAAGCATGACCGGCGTGAAAGTGCGCAAGGTGAATATTTCCGTCGAAGGAATCCGCGTGCAGTAAACGGCGGTATCACCCGCGATATGCCTTCCGGCATGCTTTACGCGCGCCCATATCAGCCGTCTGCATGACGGCGCAGCATCGGAGGTTACAGCCTTGATTCAAGCTCAAGTGATAGACGGACTGCTGCTCAGAGAAATGATTGTCTCCGGCGCAGCCAATCTGGAAAAGAACCGCGAAGCGGTGGATGCTCTCAACGTATTCCCCGTTCCGGACGGCGATACCGGCACCAACATGTCTCTGACCATGATGAGCGCATCGCGCGAGATCAGCAGCAATGAATACGTGAGTGCCGGCGAAGCTGCAAACGCAGTGGCCAAGGGCGCTCTTCGCGGCGCACGCGGAAACAGCGGCGTGATCCTCTCCCAGCTCTTTCGCGGCTTTGCCCGCGCGCTGGAGGGTGTGGATTCCATAACGCCCGCTCAGTTTGCTCAGGCGCTTAAATCCGGCTCCGATATGGCCTATAAAGCCGTTATGAAGCCCAAGGAAGGCACCATTCTCACTGTTGCGCGCGTGATTGCCGAAGAAGCCATCAAGCAGGCTGCCAAAGCGCCCGATGATTATGATGCGCTCATGCACGTTATCCTCACCAAGGGCGAATCCATTCTGGCCCGCACGCAGGAAATGCTGCCTGTACTCAAGCAGGCGGGCGTAGTGGACGCAGGCGGCCGCGGGCTGCTTTGCATCTATGCGGGCTATGCCGCCGCGATGGGCGGAGAACACATTGAGATTAAACCTGTGAGCGACTCCGCTCCCGTGATGGACTTTGATGACGATCACGATTCCCTGGAGGAAATCAAGTTCGCCTACTGCACGGAGTTTCTGATTCAAAATCTGCGCATGGACGCCAAAACCAGCGATATCGACACCTTCCGCCGCCATCTGAACCGCATTGGCGATTGTGTGCTGGTAGTTGGTGATCTTTCTCTGGTCAAGGTGCATGTGCATACCAACGATCCCGGCAAGGCGCTGCAATATGGCCTTGCGCTGGGCGAGCTGGTCAATCTGAAAATCGAAAACATGGTGGAGCAGCGCCGTCAGAATCTTGCCCGCAAGGCAAAGGAAGCGCCGCCCAAAGAATACGGATTTGTTTCTGTGGCACAGGGCGCCGGTTTTGCCGGTATTCTCAAGGATCTGGGGGTCGATGTGATCGTGGAAGGCGGTCAAACCATGAACCCCGCGATTGAGGATCTGTCCAAAGCGGTTGAATCAATCAACGCAAAGAACATTTTCGTTCTGCCCAATAACGGCAATGTGATTCTGGCCGCTCAGCAGGCTGCCGAAATGTCCGCCAAAAACGTCATAGTGATTCCCACCAAGAACGTGGCCATGGGCATTGCCGCCGTGGTTGCCTTCCAGCCTGATGCTACTCCTGATGAGAACGCAGCATGCATGGACGAAGCAGCCCAGCGCGTGCGCACGGGGATGATTACCTACGCCGTTCGCGACACGGATTTTGAAGACATGCACATCACCGAAGGCGATATCATCGGTCTTCACAACGGTCGTGTTTCCGTGCACAGCAAGGATGTACATGAGGTCGCTTTGAGCCTGATGAACGCGCTCGTGACAGAGGACGACAGCCTGATCACTGTATACTATGGCGCTGATACCAAGCAGGACGCGGCCGAAGCGCTGGGTGAAGAGCTGGCACAGATGTATCCCGACTGCGATGTCGAAGTGCATTCGGGCGGTCAGCCGCTGTATTACTATCTTCTGTCTGTCGAATAATTGCCAGCAGTATTCCGGGGCTATCAGGCGATAGCCCTTTTTTAGTCGGAAAGGAGGATCGGCATGGAGCTTTCTGCCATCAAAGGCCTCGGGCAGGCCCGTATGGCAGCCCTTGAAAAGGCTGGCATCCACACCCTTGCCGATCTTTTGCAAACGCTGCCCGTCTCCTATCGTGACACCTCAGTCATCACGCCCATCAGTGCATTGGAGGAAGGCAAAGTCTGCTGCGTACAGGGATATATCAGGAAGGCTCCTGCGCTGTCCCATTTCAGGGGCATCAGCCGCGTAACGGCATCATTGACAGACGAGAGCGGGAAAGCCCTTCCGATGATCTGGTACAATCAGCCCTGGATGCGAGAACAGCTGAAATGCGATGAATTGCTGCTGCTCTCCGGAAAGCCCGAGCGCGACAAGCGCGGGCGCATGCTGATGAACAGTCCGCGCATTGAGCATGCGCAGGCCTTGATTCCTCAATACGCGCCGCTTGCAGG
>CAMGDO010000108.1 GCA_946042585.1 uncultured Clostridia bacterium | reverse complement strand
GCCTGAGAGGAAAACACATACTATTACTACCAGAAGAAATCATGGCAGGATGTGAAAGCAATGTACTATGGTATCTTTTTCCTGATCTGGAGCATTCTAATTGCTCCGGTACAGCTTGGGCTGCATGTGTCGGTCAGTAATGATTATCTGCCCAACGGGTATTTCTCGTTTCACGTTTTCGGAATTGGTCTGCGTTTTCACTGGCAGCTGCTCAGGAATGAAAACGGGATGCGCTTGTCCTTTCAGGCGGGAAGAAGAAAACAGCATGAAGCGAAACCAAACCGGAAGCGGATGGAAGAACAGGTGATTTTGCTGAAAAGTTCGCCTGTGCTCAGAAAAGCGATGAGGGATTTATTTTGCATACGGCACATAAGAATCCGTCTGCGTCTGGGGCTTGATGATGCGGCGGCTACGGCGCTTGCCTGCGCGTTTCTTCAGAATGTATTTGATTCCCTTCCCAAAGCAGATTCGTGCGTATCGCCTGAGTTTCGGGCATGCGGCTTCACTGCTGAAACAAAATGCATAGTGTTTTTCCGTCTGGGAAAGCTACTGGCATACACCGCGTTGTATGGCTTTATGCTTGCAATGCGGCGAGCAACAGGAGGTGCAGGCACTCATGGATACGCAGAATCATCCCATCAGCTCCGTCATGCAAACGGCACTTGAAAACATTAAAGACATGATTGATGTCAACACCGTGATTGGCGAACCGGTTGTAACAGGAAGCGGCAGCACTGTGATTCCTGTTTCCAAAGTCAGCTTCGGTTTTGTGGCTGGCGGCGCGGAATGCATGAAAAACCCGGAACCGCAGCAGCCGTTTGCGGGCGGTTCCGGCGCGGGTGTTTCACTTCAGCCGGTTGGCTTTCTGGTGCTCAATCCTGACGGTGTTCACATGCTGCCTGCGCAGAGCAAGCTTCCCTGGGAGCATACGATCATGATGATTCCAAAGCTTGTGAGCGATCTGAAGACGCTGTTTTCGCCTGATGAGCAGAAAACCACTCCGGAAAACGATGCGCCGGAGACGCAGGAATGAAAAGAATTGCCTTTGCGCTGCTTTTCTTTTGGGGCATTCTCCTGTATAATGGTACCGTGCGCGCGGATATGGCAGCGGCTGTGGTGCTGGAAGAAAAAACGGGGCGCGTGCTCTATGCCGTGAATGACTCGCTTCAGCTGCCGATGGCATCCACCACAAAGATTATGACTGCGATGATTGCGCTGGAGAATTGCAGTCTGTCTGAAACGGTGACGGCGACGGATAACGCTTATGGCGTTCCGGGCACCAGCATCTATCTGGAAAAGGGCGAAACGCTGTCCATGGAGCAAATGCTTTATGGCCTTATGCTTGCCAGCGGGAATGATGCGGCCGTGGCGATTGCAGAGCATGTTGCCGGTTCGGTTTCTGCTTTTTGCGACATGATGAATGCACGGGCGATGGAAATCGGCTGTACGGGCACTCATTTTTCCACGCCGCACGGTCTTCCGGCGGAGAATCATTATACCACGGCGCTCGATCTTGCCCTGATTGCGAGGGAAGCAATGAAAAATCCCGTATTCAGACAGATCGTGTCCACCCAGCGGGCAACGATTCCCTGGCAGAATCATTCCTATGACCGCGTGCTGAACAACAAAAACAGGCTGCTGTCAAGCTATGAAGGCGCGCTGGGAATCAAGACCGGATATACGCGCGCGGCAGGACGCTGCCTTGCATTTGCCGCGGAACGGGACGGAATGACCCTGATTGGCGTGGTGCTCAACAGCCCCGACTGGTTTACGCAGTCAGAAGCGCTGCTGGATCATGTGTTTGCCGGGTATGAGATGTATGAAGCATTACCGGCCGAAACGATTGTACGGACGCTGCCGGTAAGCGGTGGCGTGGAGCAGACGGTCGACATTCTGCTCAATGGCGATGTGGCGGCTCCCATTCCGAAGGGCGCGGTGCCGCAATTGATGATATCGCTGCCGGATGAACTTCATGCGGGCTTTGATGCGGGCGAGCAGGTGGGGTGGATGACGCTGGAGCTGGAAGGAGAAACGCTGTGCAGCATGGCGCTGACAACATCTCAGGCGGTGCCTGAGCGCACCTTTCTCACAGGATTTGCAGACAGCATCGCCAACTGGCTCCTCCTTTCCCGATAAGGCCATCCTGCTTCTGGCGATGCTGGCATGGGCTGCCGGGGATATTGCGTGGCTTTATTACCAAATGAAAAAAGTATAGGAGCACTTATGAGACTTCAGAAATATCTTGCCCTGTGCGGCGTTGCCAGCCGCAGGCACGCGGAAGACATGATTCAGCAGGGGCTGGTGCAGGTCAATGGTCAAACAGTGACAGAAATGGGCGTGCAGGTGGTGGACAGCGACGTTGTGTGCGTGCGCGGAGAACGCGTGCTGCCGGAAAGCGAAAAGCGCTACATTCTGTATCACAAGCCCATGGGCGAAGTAACGACCGTTACGGATCCCAAGGGGCGCGACACGGTGATGGATCATTTCCGCGATTTCCCTGTGCGCCTGTATCCGATCGGACGGCTGGATTATGATTCAGAAGGGCTTCTTCTCCTGACAAATGACGGCGATCTGGCGGCCAGACTGATGCATCCACGCCATGAGGTGGATAAAACATATCTGGCGCGCATCACTGGCCAGCTTTCGCCGGAGAATTTGCATCTGCTTCGCTCGGGCGTCACGCTGGACGACGGATTCAAAACCTCGCCTGCGGATGTGCGCGTCATTCGTGTGGAGACGTTCGCATCAGCCGTTTTGATTACCATTCACGAGGGACATAACCGTCAGGTGCGCCGCATGATGGAAGCGGTGGGGCACAGGGTGCTGCTGCTTCGCCGGGTCAAATTTGGCCCTGTCGATCTGCGTGGAACGGAGCGCGGTACATGGCGCGATCTGACGGCGGATGAAGTGCGCGCACTGAAGGAATTGTGAGTCATGCAGAGCTATGAACTGAAATCGGCACGCTATATTGCCGCAGATTGTCTGCGGCGATTTTTGCTGCCTGGCAATACAGCCGTGGATGCCACGATGGGCAACGGACATGATACATTGATGCTGTGCGAGCTGGTTGGAGAGACGGGATGCGTTTATGCGTTTGATGTGCAGATGCAGGCGGTTGAAAACACGCGTGCGCGTCTTATGGAAGCGGGGATGCTGCAAAGAGCAAGGCTCTTTTGCTGCGGGCACGAGCATATGGCGGAGCATGTACAAAGTCCGGTCGACGCGGTGATGTTCAATCTCGGCTGGCTGCCGGGAGGCGACAAAACGGTGACAACGCGCTGGAACACGACGCGTCAGGCTGTGATCGCAGCGCTGAACCTTCTGCGGGATGGCGGCTTGTGCGTGGTATGCGTATATCCCGGACATCCCGCCGGAGACGAGGAGCGAAAACAATTGACTGAACTATTTGCGTCGCTGCGCCCGCAGGATTTCAATGTGCTTCATCATCGCTTTATCAATGCGGGCCCCGGCGCGCCGGAATGCTTTATCCTGCAAAAGCAGGAAAGGGCGCAAAAGATATAAAGTTTTTGCTTTCTGTCAGGGAAAAGACCTTGACAGGAAGGATGGCGTGTGGTAGAATACATAGCTGTCAGGGAGTTTTGCCTGACAGGAGGCGTATGGTGGCGGAGAATATGCTGCGGAAAGTGGACATTGACTGGCTGCTGGAGGTATACGGCGCCATATTGACCGACAAGCAGCGGGACATTGCCGCTCTGTATTATGAAGAGGATCTCTCTCTGGCAGAAATTGCCCAGCAGGAGAATGTCAGCCGCCAGAGCGTACACGAAACGCTTCAGCGCGTAGAAAAACAGCTGCGCATGCTGGAAGACAAGCTGGGCTTCCGCAGCAGACTGATTCGGGTGGAGCATTCGCTGGAGGAAGCGCTGTCTGCTCTTTCGGCGGGTAAAGAACCGGAAACGAAACAGCACATAGAAAAGGCGATTCGCCTTTTGAACGACGAGGAGGAAAGCAATGGCCTTTGAAGGGCTTTCGGACAAACTGCAGGCCGCGTTCAAAAAGCTGACCGGCAAGGGCAAGCTGAACGAGCAGAACATCAAGGACGCGATGCGTGAAGTGCGTATGGCGCTTCTTGAGGCAGACGTTAACTATGTCGTCGTCAAGGATTTTATCAAAAAGGTAACGGAGCGCTGCATCGGCACGGAGATTCTCTCTTCGCTCAATGCCGGTCAGCAGGTGATCAAGATTGTCAATGAGGAGCTCACGGCGCTGATGGGCGGCAGCAATGCCAAGCTCACCTGGTCCTCCTCCGTTCCCACGATCTACATGCTCTGCGGTCTGCAGGGCGCCGGTAAAACCACCATGTGCGGCAAGCTGGCCAATTATCTGACCAGACAGGGGAAAAAGCCCATGATGGCCGCCTGTGATATTTACCGACCCGCCGCTATCAAGCAGCTGCAGGTCGTCGGCGAACAGGTCAATGTGCCGGTCTTTGAGAAAGGCACGCAGAATCCCGTCAAGACGGTGCAGGAAGCCGTGGAATATGCGCGCTATTATGGGCGCGATGTGCTGATTATCGATACGGCAGGCCGCCTGCATGTTGACGAGGCGCTGATGAACGAGCTTTCCGAAATCAAGGAAGCCGTTAAACCCCAGGAAATTCTGCTGGTTGTGGACGCCATGACCGGTCAGGATGCGGTCAATGTCGCCAAGGCGTTCAACGAGCAGCTGAATGTGGACGGCGTGATTCTGACAAAGCTGGACAGCGATACGCGCGGCGGCGCGGCGCTTTCTGTGCGTGCCGTCACGGGCAAGCCCATCAAATTCTCCGGTACGGGCGAAAAGATGGATGACTTTGAGCCCTTCCATCCCGAGCGGATGGCGTCGCGCATTCTTGGCATGGGCGATATGCCTGTCTCTTATACACATCTCCGAGCCCACGAGACGTAGAGGA
>CAMGDO010000107.1 GCA_946042585.1 uncultured Clostridia bacterium | reverse complement strand
GAGCGCCTCGTTTACGGCGTCGGTCAGTCCGCCGCTGCGGGCAAAGATGCGGCCGAAATAGGATGCATTGTCCAGCACGTCCTCGGGCAGCGTGGTGATATCCAGATCGCGGCTGTCAAAGAGCGCCTGCAGCTCCTCAAAGGTCAGCACCGCATCGATATAGGGGGCAACGGAAGGCAGCTGCATCTCCATTTTCTTGGCTGTGCAGGGACCGATAAAGATGATTCTGGCGCCCGGCGTGGTATCCTTGATATACTTGCCGATGGCAGCCATGGGCGAGAGATTGTGCGACACGCAGGGTACAAGCTGCGGGAAGGCGCTTTTGATATACTGCACGAAGGCGGGGCAGCACGAACTGGTGAGGAAGCCCTTTTCGGATAGTTCCTGAGATTCCTGCTGCGCCACCAGATCGGCGCCCAGCGCAGCCTCCACCACATTGTGGAAGCCCAGCTGCTTCAGCCCGCTGATGACCTGCCCCAGGCGGGCATAGGCGAACTGGCTGGAGATGGAGGGCGCGACCACCGCGTAGAGCTTAAAGGAGCTGCTTTGCTTGAGCAGATCAATGACGGAGAGAATATAGGACTTGTCCTGAATCGCGCCGAACGGGCACTGATACACGCATGCGCCGCAGGAGATGCATTTTTCATTGTCTATGGCGGCGGCCTTCTGTTCATTGACCGAAATGGCTTTGACCTTGCAGGCGTTCTGGCAGGGGCGCTTGCGGCTGACGATGGCGGTATAGGGGCACACCCGGGCGCATGCGCCGCATTCCACGCATTTGGATTTATCGATGTGCGCCACATGGTTTTCGTCAAAGGTGATGGCGCCGCGGCGGCATACATCCTCACAGCGGTGCGCCAGACAGCCGCGGCAGGCGTTGGTCACCTCATAGCCGCCCACAGGACATTCGTCGCAGGCGATGTCGATGACCTCGATGACGTTTTTGTTCTGACGGTCTCCTCCCATGGCAAGCTTGACGCGCTCTGCCAGGATGGCGCGCTCCTTGTATACGCAGCAGCGCATGGTCGGCTCCTTGCCCGGCACGATGATTTTGGGAATATCCAGCAGGTTTTCCTGCAGCGTGCCGTTCCAGGCCTGGCGCGCAACCTCGCGCAGCACCTTGTATTTGAGATATTGAACCTTGGTGTCAAATTTTCGCATAGTATTCACCTGAATTGATCAAAAATAGCTGACCTTGATGCGCTTGCCCATTTTCTTCAGGCATTCGCTCAATTCCTCCACAATGTTCATCTTGATGCTGAAATTGATGGGCAGGTCAGGATTCTGATGAGCGGGATTGATGGCGCGGCCGACGAAGAAATTGATATCGGTCGCTTCCTCAAACAGCATCTGGCAGATGCGCGAGGCGCCGTCCTTTTTATAGCTCCACTGCTGAAAGCTTTCGTTGTCCTTCAGATAATCCCGGGCGTTTTCAACCACCTTGTTCATGGTGATGACCCCTTCGGTCACCAGATCCACGCCGTCGATTTCGGCGATGGGCGGCACATCGGAGGCTTCAAAGCTGAGCGAGACGCGCAGCTGACGGCCCAGGAATTTGGCGGCAATGGAGGACGTGGTGCCGCCGCAGATGATATGCTTGCCTTCCTTGGAGAAAAAGAGCGCCATCATGCGATTGACGTCGTCGCGGTTGGAGGGCGGGCCAAAGAGCAGATTCATGGGCTCCCTGTGGCGAATGCGCACGGCGCAGGCCGTGGCGTCGTCGCCGGGCTTTTCGCCATAGAGCTTGAAGCATTCATCCACCAGAATGGTGGCCAGCGTCTTGGCGGTGTAGCCCGCGCTGCACAGCCCTTCCATAAAGGCGATGATATCCTCGCGCTCCCAGCCCATATTGTAGCCTTCGCCCAGCCCCGCGTGCGGACAGCCGTCGCTCATGGCCACAAACACGTCGTTTTCCTGCAGCTTGATGACGGATTTGAAGATTGTCTTGCCGTCGATGGACATTTCCGTGCGCGGATATTCGCAGTTGCAGCCCTCGCGGATGAGGATGACCTGCGGGTTGTCGAACTGGATCAGTTCCATCGTGTCGTTGTGCAAAAGATGCATGATGGTGAAGGTGGAATACGCCACCTGCCGCACGGAGCAGATGGGCAGCGTGGCGGCCATGGTGGCTACGCATTCCTCCACAGGCAGTCCCTCGGCGATCATCGTGGAAATGATGCGGGATGTGAGGGTGGACAGGATGCTGGCCTTCACGCCGCTTCCCAGCCCGTCTGCCAGCACGATGACGGAGGAATCCTCCCCGTGCTCCACCACATCCACATGGTCGCCGCACAGCTGCTCGCCCGCGTGATTGATGCTTTTATAGCCGATATCGGCGCACAGATTATTCATCGGAGATGGACTCCTTCAGCTTGGTCAGGGCGATCTTGGTTTCGGCGGCTGTTTCGCCCAGCAGAGAAGCAATTTCCTGCACAATGCGCATCTGCTTGTCAACCACCCTGTCGGCAATTTCCACCGTCTGTCGGCCGATGGCTTCCTTGCGCTCGCGCTGCTGCTGCTCGTCTGTCACGTCGCGCAGGATGCAGATGAGCACATGATAGTCATGATCCAGAATGACAGACTGCTCCACATAGCGCTTGTATTCGGCCAGATACTCGCGCTTGTTGTGCACGCTTTTGCCCGTGGTGAGCACCTGCAGGAAAACGCGCGGATCCAGAATGCGCACAACGGGCTCGCCCAGCACATCGGAGGCTGCGCGGATGTTCAGAATGTCGCGCGCCGCCTGATTGATTTGCTGCACCTCCAGGCTTTCGTTCAGAACGATCAGACCGTTGGGGGTATTGTTGACGATGTTGTCCGAGAAGCTTTCGGCCTTGTCCTTGAGGAAGGGCAGGCACATGGACACCTCGGCCTTGCCCTGATAGATGGCGATGGCCTTTTCACGGCAGGTATTATAGCCGCAGGAGCCGCAGTTGAGCTCGTCTGAGGGCTTGAATTTGCCCATCTGGCGCAGAATCTGGCAGATTTCTGTTTCAGAGGGCGTTTGCACGCGGCATTTGATGGCGGAGAAATCCTTTTTGAGCAGGCCGCTTTCGGGCTGCTCAATGGCAAAATCCTTATCGCCCGCGTAGCGTGCCACCGCCATGTAGTCCTTGACCGGTGTGTTGTGGAACTTTTCCATCACCGGACCGCCGATGCAGCTGCCCACGCATGCGGACATTTCGATGAAGCAGTGATGGATGTTGCCGTGCTCAATATCGCGCAGGGCGGCGATGCAGTTTTCCACGCCGTCCAGCGCCAGATAGGTGTAGCCCGGCGCGTTTTGCGCCATGGTTTTGAGAATGCCGCCGGTGGTGGGGAAAAAGCGCGCCCGGCTTTCGGCGGTCTGATCTGTTTCTTTCCGCAGGGCGATGTCTTCGCTTTTGAGCCATTCGGTCAGTTCCTCAAAGGTCAGCACAGCGTCCACAATGCCCTTGTAGCGCTCCGCCTCGTCCTTCTTGGACAGGCACGGGCCGATGAACACCGTCTTGCAACCGGGATGGCGCGTTTTCAGCTCCCGGCAGTGCGCCTGCATGGGCGAAACTACATCCGCCAGATACTGCAGCGCATGGGGAAAATACTTCTGAATCAGCAGATTGACGGAATGGCAGCAGGAGGAAATGACAATGTCGCGCTGCTCCTCGCGCAGTATGCGCTCGTATTCTGTTTTCACGATGCTGGCGCCGACGGCGGTTTCCTCCGCGCCGGCAAAGCCCAGCTTCATCAGCGCCTCGCGCAGGGCGTCAATGCCCACGCCGTCATAATTGGCGATGAAGGACGGGGCGATGCTGGCATACACCGCTTCGCCGGAGTGCAGCAGCACCCTGACCTTTTCGGTGTCGTCCACGATCTGCTTGGCGTTTTGCGGGCAGACCACAAAGCACTGACCGCACAGGATGCATTCGTCCTCGATGATATGCGCCTGATTGCCCGAAAAACGGATGGATTTGACCGGACAGTGGCGGATGCATTTATAGCAGTTTTTGCAGTTGGATTTTTTCAGCGTCAGACAGCTTGACAAAGAAGATCACCTTTTTTCGTGTTATTTATGGCTCAGAACGCAGGTATCAAAGAAATCCTGCACAGTGGAAGGAGATACGGAATGGAAGGTCTCGTCTACCATTACGCATACGCCCTGCTGGCATTTTCCCAGACAGAAGGTGCCGCACAGCTCCACCTGATCTTCCAGCTGATGCTCTCTGATGAGCCGCCTGAGCTCCTCCACCACCTGGCGGGAGCCCTTGATGTGACAGGAAGAGCCGATGCACACGGTGATTTTCATATGTGTTTTCCTCCTTAGATCGCTTTGCGGCGCACTCCCCGTGCGCGCAATGATTATCGCACATGCGTGATCGATTTGCAAGATGCACTTGCCGGCAAAAAGAAAAAACAGAAATGACGCGCTGATGATTGATGTTTTGGGCGATTCATAGTATGATGATGCTGTACAGCGGGATGATTGCAAACGGAGGAATGAGCATGTATCTGAACAACCGGATTTATATGGGCCTGTCGGAAGGGCAGCGCGTCTGGCTGGAGCCGTCCATGGCCAACCGTCACGGGCTGATCAGCGGCGCCAGCGGAACAGGCAAAACCATCACGATGAAAGTGATGGCCGAGTCCTTTTCCGACGCGGGCGTGCCGGTATTCCTGTGCGATGTGAAGGGCGATGTATCAGGGCTGTGCGCGCCGGGAGCGATGAGCGATGGCATGGAAAGGCGCATCGACAAATTCGGTCTGCGCGAGGTTTTCAACTATCAGAGCTATCCCGTTACGCTTTGGGATATTTACGGGGAAAAGGGGCATCCCGTGCGCGCAACGGTGTCGGATATGGGGCCGGAGCTGCTCTCGCGCATGCTCAGCCTATCGCCTGCGCAGGAGGGCGTTCTCAATATCATCTTCAAAATCGCGGATGATCA